>NZ_JBYOJU010000049.1:0-70115 GCF_057798855.1 Cupriavidus sp. 96C5-1
CGTGACCCGTCCTGACTAAGGTTGACACTTTCCCCCCAGACAGGAAGGAGAGTCAATTGGAAGCGGTCGAAAAGCGAACTCAGCGGGACTACAGCCTGGCTTTTAAACTAGCGGTGGTGGAGCAGGTCGAAAAAGGCGAATTGACCTACAAGCAGGCCCAACAGCGGTACGGGATCCAGGGGCGCTCGACAGTGCTGGTATGGTTACGCAAGCACGGACTACAGGACTGGAGCGGCTCGTCGTCGCGTAGAGCTGCCAGCACCGCCATGGGAAACGAAACCGACAAGCCACTGACGCCGGAGCAGCGGATCAAGGAATTGGAAGTACAGCTGAAGGAGGCGAACGAGAAGGCTCGCTTGTTTGAGGCCGTGATCGACGTGATCCAGAAGGAGCACGGGGTTCGCATCGTAAAAAAGCCCTCGGGCAGGTCCTCGCGCAAAAGCTCGTCCAAGGGCTGAGCGTCAGCAGGGCCTGCCGCTATGTCGGCATCAGCCGACAGGCATACTACAAACGCCAGCACAGTGAGCGCCTGCGGCTTGAGCGAGACGCCAAGGTTTGCGCCATGGTGACCTACACTCGCCTGCGCCAGCCGCGCTTGGGCACGCGCAAGCTTCAGCACATCTTGCGCTCACCCTTGGCTCAGGCCGGTATCCAGATCGGCCGTGACCGCTTGTTCGACATACTGCGTGCGGCTCGCTTGCTGGTGGCGCCGCAGCGGGCTTATCACAAGACCACGCATAGCCATCATCGCTTCCGGCGACATCCCAACCTGCTCAAGGATGGGCCCCAGAAGGTTGTTCCAACGGGTCCGGAACAGGTCTGGGTGGCTGACATCACGTACTTGCCGACCGCCCAGCGCTTCGTCTACCTAAGCCTGGTGACCGACGCCTACTCTCGCAAGATCGTCGGCTACCACGTGCATGACAGCCTGCAGACCGAGCAGGTGAGCCAGGCGCTGAGGATGGCGCTGCGGGGCCGCAGCACGCGCCAGCCGCTGGTTCACCACTCGGATCGCGGGATCCAGTACTGCTTGACCTACTACCAGGAGATCCATCAGCGCCATGGGCTGATTTGCTCCATGACCGATGGCTACGATTGTTACCAGAATGCCATGGCAGAACGCGTCAACGGCATTCTCAAAAGCGAGTTCTTGCTGCAGCGGCCTGCCGACCTGAAGCAGGCCGCTCGCATGGTCGAACAGTCCATCCGTATCTACAACCGCGAGCGACCGCATCAGTCGCTGAAATACAAAACGCCCAATGAGGTTCATCGGGCGTCTCTTGCTACAACTTGAACGAGCAAACCGCGTGCAGCGGGGTGTCAACCTATGTCAGGACTTGACAGGCGTTTTCATTGGCGCACCGGGGTCCGTTCACGATCGATTGGTGGTGGTCACCGCTTCTTGCTCGCCATCGCACAGGCGGTCGGATCAGGACAAATGGGCAAGATACGCGGGTTGATACCAATTCCACCGCCCGCGCTTTCACGGTTGAATTGCGCCCGGAGCACAATGCGGAACATAGTTCCGCATCACGGAACCAATCCGAACTCCGGCGCCCCGCGGCAGCCCCGGCTCCGCGGGCGCGTCCCGGCCCGCCTTCGGGAAGGAGACAGGGGCAACGCCGGCGCAGAGCGCCGCCCCCTTGCGCCGATCGGGCTGCATGATTAGACCAAGAATCCTCGGGAGCCTCACTTGAAAGCAGTATCGAATGTCGGCAGCGCAGCCTGCCTGGCCCTCCTCGGCCTGTGCCACGGCGCCCTGGCGCAGACCTATCCGACCAAGCCGATCCGCCTGATCGTGCCGTTCGCCGCGGGCGGCACCACGGACATCGTGGCGCGCTCGGTCGCGGACGGCATTGGCCGTGAACTCGGCCAAGTGGTGGTGGTGGAAAACCGTGGCGGCGGCGGCGGCGTGATCGGCGCCGATGCCCTGGCCAAGGCTTCGCCCGACGGCTATACGCTGGGCATCGCCACCGTGAGCACCATGGCGACGAACCCGGCGACCAATGCCAGGAATCCCTACGATCCGATCAAGGATTTCGCGCCCATCACCAACCTGGTCAATGTGCCGAACGTGCTGACGGTCAACCCGAAGGTCCCGGCCAGGACCTTGCAGGAATTCGTCGCCCTGGTCAAAGCCAATCCCGGCAAGTACAGCTATGCGTCGGCCGGCAAAGGCAGCATCTCCCATCTGGATGGAGAACTGTTCAAGTTCCTGACCAAGACCGATATGGTGCATATCCCCTACCGGGGATCGGGGCCCGCCCTGAACGACACGCTGGCCGGCCAGGTCAGCGGGCAGTTCGACAACCTGCCCTCGTCGATGCCTCACATCCAGGCCGGCAAGCTGCGTGCCCTGGCCGTGGCGGCGCCAAAACGGGTGGACGGGCTGCCTGACGTGCCGACCTTTGCCGAAGCCGGCATGAAGGATATGAACAACATGGCGTGGTATGGCCTGGTGGCCCCGGCCAACACGCCCGCCGCGATCATCGCCAAGGTACACGACGCTGCCGTGAAGACCTTGCAGGATCCCAATGTGAAGCGCCGCCTGGCCGAGAGCGGCGCGTACACCGACGGCAACACGCCGCAGCAATACACCGCGCAGATCAAGCGCGAACTGGAACTGCGCAAGAAGATCGCGCATGACCAGAACATCACGCTGGAATAAGAAACCGAAGGCCGGCCGCCCCCGGCCGGGCCTTGCCGGAGCGCGCCGGCGCCCCCGCGTTTTCCCTTGCTTGTTTTTCCGCTGGACCCTCCCATTTATTGATCTGGCACAGAAGCCGCCAGCGCGTTAAGCGGTTCAATACAGTGGGAAGAAAGATTAACTTCGCAGGGTCATCCCTAGTCGGTAAAGTACCCGGTCAGACGACCACTTTTGCGGCCATGCTCCCTGCCCGTGGCCATTACTCACGAGGATGAATATGCGCAACAAGACCGTACCCGCCCTGATCATCGCCGCCCTGACAGCCTTCGGCGGCGCGCAACTGGCGCATGCCCAGAAAAACTATACCGATGGCGGCGACCTCTACGGCGGCGCCCACACGGGCAAGGTCGACCCGAACAAGAACGCGGCCAAGTCGGGCAAGTTCGACCCGTACACAGATGGCGCGAAGAAATCGACCAAATCGAACCTGAACGCCGCCGGCGGCAAGAAGAAGGCAGATCCATACACCGACGGTGCCAAGGCAGGCAAGTTCGATCCGTACACGGATGGCGCCAAGGCGGGCAAGTTCGACCCCTACACCGACGGCGCCAAGGCAAAGCAGTAAGCCCAGCAAGCCGCCCGGCTGCCGGCCGCCCGCGAGGACGGTGCGCGATCGGGCATCGCAGCCAGCAACGGCCCCGCCTTGCAGCGTTTTCCGCTGCAAGGCGGGGCCGTTTGCCTACAGGCGCCTACAGGTGCCTACAGGCGGCAGCGCAACACCGCAAGTCCCAACACCCGCTTGAAACACCGCCGGAGGCAAATGGCCGGATGACGCCACATAGGGAAATGTGAGAAAAACGATCAAAGCGGGAAACGGCTCGGCATCAGACTTCGAATCAGGCCCGGAATGAAATAGGACCGCACCCTATCCCGCAGCCCATGACGCCGCACGGCTCCCGCATCATCCCAGCGCTCCCTTGCCTTCGGAGACCATCATGCACGACCTGCTGATCCTTATGGCTTCCTCGGTGATACTGGCGGTATTCATTTTCAAGGAATGAGGGCGGACACGAGAACGCCCCCGCGAGCATCGGGCCTGGCGATCAGGCCGCCGCCAGGATGGGCCCGGTGCCGCCCATCGTGCCCTCCTCGCGAAAGCGCGCATGCCAGGCCAGCGCTTCCTCGATCAGGTGCGGCGTATGCCCGCCGCGGCGCGTGGCGCGCGTCACGTAATCGCCAAGCAGGTCGCGATAGAGCGGATCGGCGCAGTTGGCGATGATCTGCTGCGCGCGCTCGCGCGGCGCCAGCCCGCGCAGGTCGGCCAGCCCATGCTCGGTCACGATGACGTCGACGTCGTGCTCGGTGTGGTCCACGTGCGAAACCATCGGCACGATGCTGGATATGGCGCCGGCCTTGGCCACCGACTTCGTGACAAACACGGAGATGTGCGCATTGCGGGCGAAATCGCCGGAACCGCCGATGCCGTTCATCATGTGCGTGCCGCCAACATGGGTGGAATTCACGTTGCCATAGATATCGCACTCGAGGGCCGTGTTGATGGTGATCAGGCCGAGCCGGCGCAAGATCTCCGGATGGTTGCTGATCTCCTGCGGGCGCAGGATCACACGGGATTTGTAGCGCTCGAGGTCCGCCAGGAATCGCGCATAGACGGCGCTGGTCAAGGTTACCGACGAAGCCGAGGCAAAGCTCAGCCGCCCGGCATCCAGCAGCTCGATGGTGCTGTCCTGCAGGACTTCCGAATACATCTTGAGGTCGCGGAACGGGGAATCGACCAGCCCGTGCAGCACGGCGTTGGCAATCGTGCCGATACCCGCCTGCAGCGGCTGCAGCGAGGGCGCCAGCCGGCCCGCGCGGACCTCATGCAAGAGAAAATCGTTCAAATGCCCGGCAATCTGGCGTGTCTCCTGGTCGGGCGGCAACGCATTGGACGGACTGTCATCCTTCTGCGTGATCACGATGGCGGCAATCTTCGCCGGGTCCAGCGGAATGTAGGGCAAACCGATGCGCTGTTCCGCCGCAATCAACGGAATCGGCTGGCGATAGGGGCGCGGCGTCGGCAGGTAGATATCGTGCAAGCCTTCCAGCCCGGCCGGCATATTGAGGTTGATCTCGACGATCACCTGCTTGGCCAGCATCGCGAAGCTGGCGGAATTGCCCACCGACGTGGTCGGCACGATGCCGCCCGTCTCCGTGATCGCCACGGCCTCCACCACCGCCACGTCCACGGGCGCGATCTGCTGCCCGCGCAGTTGCTCCACGGTCTCGGACAAGTGCTGGTCGATAAACATCACTTCGCCCGCATTGATCTTGCGCCGCAGGGTCGCATCGACCTGGAACGGCAGGCGCCGCGCCAGCACGTTGGCTTCGGCCAGGATCTTGTCGGTGTCGTTGCCCAGCGAGGCGCCGGTCATCAGCGTGATGCGCAGCGGCTCCTTGGCCGCGCGCCTGGCTAGCGCCTCCGGCACCGCCTTGCAATCGCCGGCGCGGGTGAAGCCGCTCATGCCAACCGTCATGCCATCGCGAATCAGTTCGGCCGCGGCCTCCGCCGGCATGACCTTGTCCAGCAGCCTGGCCAGCCGGATACGTTCCTTGTGCATCTTTTATGTCTCCATGATGCCTCCCCGGCCGATGGGCCGCGCCGCGCGCCATGGCAGGGCCCGGCGTTCGGCTCGGATTGCGCTTCCTACCGGCCGGTAAGGCGCAGGCAAGCAGTGTAGCCACGGCACGGGCATTCCTGCGGGGATATAAAATCATGGAATCAAGTCGCTTTTTTCATAGCACCGGGGCGTGCGAAGAGGCACACCGGGATGCAGCCGGCCGTCCGTGATCCCGGCGGCGCATACCCATCCGCGGGCGCGGGGTTTTCCCTCGGTGCAATGCATCGATGCCGCCGTTCTGATACTGTCGTGCTGCTTCAGGACGCGGACTCACGCGCCGCAGCGCCGCCCTGACGCAAAGCGCCGCAGGCACCACCAACCGGAGACAAAAAGCAGATGGAGCATCGCGCATTCGCCACCAGCGAGCCCGTGGTTCAAGGGTTGATCGAAGCCGTCTGTGCCTGGCAGGCCGCACTCGAGCAGGCCCTCTCCGATTCCGGCATCAGCTACACCAAATGGCTCCTGCTGCGCGCCATCGCGTGTGGCGACTTCATTCGCCACCAGGCCTATCGCGGCCAGATCCTGATCGACGCCGACCTGTCCGAACGCTTGCTTGAGGAACTGCATGCCCACGGCTGGATCGAGCTTGCCGAAGCACCGCGCATCGCCGATTCGGCACACGGGCGCCTCGAACGGGTGTGGCAGGCGGTCAAGGCCCTGCACTCGGTATCCGTCGCCGCGTTCAACCCGCAGGAGCGCGCCGCCTTGAGCGCCCTGCTGCGGCGCATGAGCCAGACTCTCGGCGACCACACCGCGCGCCGCCGCAAGCACGGCACCCCCGCGCCGGTGCCAGCCTGAACGCCCCACGCCCGCCCTGCCCGCGCACCGTACTTTGTGCGCAGTTGCTCCCTTTATGCTCTACAGTAGTTAGCACGGTCTCGCTGCCATGGCGACCGCGCCGCGCACCTTGCCGCCGGGCATGAGACCGCCAACACAAGCCGTCTGGGGGAGACACCATGCTGGCGGAAAGCGAAACGCGACTGGCCCAATTGCTGGCCGACCTGATGCAGTTCGCCCAGGGCCGCCTGCCCGGCGAGACATACGTCAGGATCGAGCCTTTCCTGCGCCATTACTATGACCTGACGGACACCGAGGATCTGATCAAGCGAGACGTGGCGGATCTCTACGGCGCGATCATGGCGCACTGGCAGACCGCGCAGCGCTTTGTCTCCGGCAAGGCCCGGCTGCGTGTCTACAACCCCAACCTGGAACAGCACGGCTGGCACTCCGACCACTCGGTGGTGGAGATCGTCAACGACGACATGCCCTTCCTGGTCGACTCCGTCACCATGGAGATCAACCGGCTGGGGCTGGCCCTGCATTCCGCGATTCATCCGGTGTTCCGGGTCTGGCGCAACACGGATGGCACCATCGGGAAAGTCGGGCTCGGCAGCGAAGGCGGCTCGGCCGCCGGCAACGGCGCCAACGGCTCGAACGGCGGTGCGCGCCTGGAATCCTTCATTCACTTCGAAGTCGACCGCTGTGGCGACACCGCCACGCAGGAAGCCTTGCGCAACGGCATTGCCCGGGTACTCGGCGACGTGCGTGCCGCAGTGGAAGACTGGCCACAGATGACGGCCACCACGCGCGCCACCATCGAGACGCTGGCACAAGGCCCCAAAGCCGCCCGGGCCGACGTGCAGGAGGCCTGCGCCTTCCTGGAATGGATGCTGGACAATCACTTCTGCTTCCTGGGCCAGCGCGACTACGAACTGGTGACAAAGGACGGCCACTACTTCCTGCGCGGCGTTGCCGGCTCCGGTGCCGGCATCCTGCGCGAAAACCTGCGAACCCCCGATGCGGATACGCTCACCGAACTGCCGGCGGCAGCGGCCAGCGTCATCGAGGACAGCGCGCAGATCTTCGTGACCAAGGCCAATTCGCGGGCGACCGTGCACCGGCCGGGTTACCTCGACTATGTCGGCGTCAAGCTCACCGACGCCAACGGCAAGCTCTTCGGCGAGCGCCGTTTCGTGGGGCTCTACACCTCCACCACCTACATGACGTCCTGCGCGGACATTCCGCTGGTGCGCAGCAAATTCTCCAACATCCTGGCGCGCGCGGGTTTCCTGACCAAGGGCCACCTCTACAAGTCGCTGGTCACCATTCTCGAGCAATACCCGCGCGACGAACTGTTCCAGTCCGAAGAAGACGAGCTGTTCGACATCTCGCTGGGCATCCTGCGCCTGCAGGAGCATCAGCGCATCCGCTTGTTCGTGCGCCGCGACCGCTTCGACCGCTTTGTCTCCTGCCTGGTGTTCGTGCCGCGCGACAAATACAACACGGACCTGCGCCAACGCATCCAGAAGCTGCTGATGACCGCCTTCCGCGGCAACAGCTGTGAATTCACGCCGCAGTTGTCGGAATCGCCGTTGGCGCGCATCCAGCTGATCGTGCGCGGCGAGCCCGGCACCATGCCCGAGATCAGCCCGGCGGAACTGGAAGAGCGCATCGTGCAGGCCGCGCGCCGCTGGCAGGACGACGTCGCCGCCGCCCTGCTGGACAGTGCCGGCGAAGAGCAAGGCAACCGCCTGCTGCGCCGCTACGGCGACTCCTTCCCCGCCGGCTACCGCGAGGACTATCCCGCGCGCACTGCAGTACGCGACATCGAACTGATGGAGGCGGCGCAGTCGGGCGGCGGCATCGCCATGAACCTGTACCGTCCGATCGAAGCCGCGCCTGGCGCATTCCGCTTCAAGGTCTACCGCGCGCGCGAGCCGATCGCGCTATCGCTCAGCCTGCCGATGCTTGAGCACCTGGGCGTGCGCGTGGACGAAGAGCGTCCCTACCTGGTCGAGCCCAACGGCGCCGCGCCTGTCTGGATCCACGATTTCGGGCTGGAGATGGCCGATGGCGTCGCCGCCGGCATCGACCTGGGCGCGGATATCGCGCGCATCAAGGCGCTGTTCGAAGACGCCTTCGCGCGTGCCTGGAATGGCGAAATCGAGAACGACGACTTCAACCGCCTGGTGCTGCGGGCCGAACTGGCCGCGCGCGACGTGACCATCCTGCGCGCCTACGCCCGCTATCTTCGCCAGGTCGGGTCGACCTTCAGCGATGCCTATATCGAGCGGGCCCTGACCGGCAACCCGGCCATCGCTTCGCGGCTGGTCGAATTGTTCGTGGCACGCTTCGACCCCGCCACGGAAGCCGCCCGCGCGCCGCGCTGCGAGCAGCTGCAGCAGGCCATTGCCGCAGCGCTGGACCAGGTGCCCAACCTGGACGAGGACCGCATCCTGCGCCTGTTCCTGGGCGTGATCAACGCCACGGTACGCACCAACTATTTCCGCCATGGCGCCGACGGCGACCCGCGCCCCTATGTATCGTTCAAGTTCAACCCTGCGCTGGTGCCCGGCTTGCCGGAGCCGCGCCCGATGTTCGAGATCTGGGTCTACTCTCCACGCGTGGAAGGCGTACACCTGCGCGGCGGCCCGGTGGCGCGCGGCGGCCTGCGCTGGTCCGACCGGCGGGAGGACTTCCGCACCGAGGTGCTGGGCCTGATGAAGGCGCAGATGGTCAAGAATACGGTGATCGTGCCGGTGGGCAGCAAGGGCGGCTTCGTGGTCAAGCGTCCGCCGCCGGCAAACGATCGCGACGCGCTCCTGCAGGAAGGCATCGCCTGTTACCAGACCTTCCTGCGCGGCCTGCTCGACGTGACCGACAACCGGGTCGCCGGCACCCTGGAGCCGCCGCCCGAGGTGGTGCGCGAGGATGGCGACGACCCCTACCTGGTGGTCGCCGCCGACAAGGGCACGGCCAGCTTTTCCGACTACGCCAACGCGATCTCCGCCGAATACGGCTTCTGGCTCAGCGACGCCTTCGCCTCCGGCGGCTCGGTGGGCTACGACCACAAGAGAATGGCGATCACCGCCCGTGGCGCCTGGGAATCGGTCAAGCGCCACTTCCGCGAGATGGGCACCGACATCCAGTCCACCGACTTCACCGTCGCCGGCATCGGCGACATGTCCGGCGATGTGTTCGGCAATGGCATGCTGCTATCGCCCCACATCAGGCTCGTGGCGGCGTTCGACCATCGCCATATCTTTCTCGACCCCTCCCCCGACCCGGCCGTCAGCCTGCGCGAGCGCCAGCGCATGTTCGAACTGCCGCGTTCCAGCTGGGCCGACTACGATCCGAGCCTGGTCTCCGCCGGTGGTGGCGTGTTCCCGCGCACCGCCAAGACCATCGCGATCACGCCCGAGGTGCAGGCCTGCCTGGGCATCGGCGCCACGACGCTGTCGCCCGCCGAACTGGTCCACGCCATCCTGCTGGCGCCGGTCGACCTGCTCTATAACGGCGGCATCGGTACCTACGTCAAGTCCAGCCGCGAAAGCCACCTGCAAGTGGGCGACCGCAGCAACGACGCGGTGCGCGTCAACGGTGCCGAACTGCGCTGCAAGGTGGTGGGCGAAGGCGGCAACCTCGGCCTCACGCAGCTTGGCCGCATCGAGTTCGCGTTGCATGGCGGACGCATCAATACCGATGCCATCGACAATTCCGCCGGCGTGGACTGCTCGGATCACGAGGTCAATATCAAGATCCTGCTGGGCCTGGCCGTGGCGGATGGCGAGATGACCGAGAAGCAACGCAACAAACTGCTGGCGGAAATGACCGACGAGGTCGGTTTGCTGGTGCTGCAGGACAACTACTACCAGAGCCAGGCGCTGTCCGTGGCGATCCGCAGTGCCGCTGCGCTGCTCGATGCAGAAGGCCGGCTGATCCACTGGCTGGAGCGCGCCGGCCGCCTCAAGCGCGCGCTGGAGTTCCTGCCATCGGAAGAAGAGCTGGTCGAACGCAAGGCCGCCGGAGTGGGACTGACTTCCCCCGAACGCGCCGTGCTGCTCGCCTACAGCAAGATGTGGCTGTACGAGGAACTCCTCGCCTCCGGCTTGCCCGAGGACCCGCTGGTGGCTGGCCTGCTGCCCGCGTACTTCCCGCAGCCCTTGCGCGAGCGGCATGCCGATGCCATGCTGCGCCACCCGCTGCGCCGGGAAATCCTGGCCACGCACCTGACCAATACGCTGGTCAACCGTATCGGCGCCACCTTCATCCACCGCATGCTCGAAGAAACCGATGCGCGTCCCGCGGACATCGTGCGCGCCTGCCTGATCGCGCGCGACGTGTTCGGCCTGGACCCGCTCTGGATAGAGATAGACGCGCTGGACAACCGTATCGCCGACGAGGTACAGGCGCGCATGTTCACCGCCATGGGACGCCTGCTGGAACACGCCAGCCTCTGGTTCCTGCGTCATCCGCATGCAGGAGGCCCAAGCGCCGGCGATGGCCCGCGCTATGCCGAGGCGGCGGCCTGGCTCACCCCGCAACTCCCCGCGCTGCTGGCCGGCTCCGAAGCCGCGGCGCTGGCCGAGCGGAGGCAGGCGCTGCGCCAGTCCGGCGTGGACGATGCACTGGCCTTGCGCGTGGCAGCGGGCGAAATCTCGGCCGCGGCGCTGGATATCGCGGAAGTGGCGGCCGCCACGCAGCGCAGCCTGGCGCTGGTCGCGGGCGTCTATTTCGCACTCGACACGGAGTTCAGCTTTGGCTGGCTGCGCGAACGCGCCCTTGCCCTGCCCGCCGACAGCCATTGGGACCTGCTCGCTCGCACCACCACGCTGGAAGACCTCGGCCGCCTCAAGCGCGCGCTGACGGTAAGCGTGCTGGCGCCGCCGCGGGAACTGGACACGCCGGCGCTGCTTATCGAAGCGTGGCGCGGCGGACGCCAGGCACAGATCGAACGCTTCTCGCGCATGCTGGCGGACCAGCGCGCATCCGGTGCGGCCGGCTTGGCGATGCTATCGGTGGCGGTGCGGGAAATCGGCGTGCTGGAACGCAGTCAGCCCGGCGGGTAAACGCGGGAGATGGGGAGTGGAAACAATGCCGGCATGGCACACGCCCACCGAATCACGACGTGCGATGAACGGGCCCGTCAAAGCCATGATCGCGGCGGTGGCAATCGCCACCGCCAGCAGCCATGCCAGTCCAGGACCGATGGCAAACGCGTTGTCATCGGCCTGAAGCGCTACGGCTTGCGGACCCGGAAGTGGAGCAGCATCATGCTGCCCGAGCTGCCCGGCTCCCTGGCCATGGGCCGCACCGACGGAGCCGGCAATAGCCTTACCGTCTCCACTTCGCTTCGAGCAACACTGCTGCCTTGATGGCGGCGACGGTCTCTTGCTCAGTCTTGAAATCACCCAGCAGACGCTTGGACTTGCCGCCGAGCACCGCAGCCTGCAGCGCCTTGCCGGACGCCGCCGAAGTACCGGGGTGCCAGCAATAGCGGGCGGTCCAGGTACCGTTCTGCAACCGCTCGGCAACCCAGATCACGCGAAAATCCTCGAACACAACCCCGAAGGGTTCGTCTTCGCTCATGACATACCTCCACTACACGCGATCGCTCCCCTCTAACACCACGACCGTGCGCGCGCGGGCCGTGTCAGCCTGATCGACCAGCCGGGATCGGCATCGGACCGGTCGATATGTCGCCGTCATTGCGGCGATCTGATAGGTCAGGATTGCAGGACGCGGTAAGCGGTACGCGACTGGTGGAGCTGCCCGCCGTCGTGGCCCGTTGCTGCGTCAACGCCCTGTATCCAGTGATGCTAGCACGCGGCGCACCGCTGCAACCAGCCAAGCCTGACAATCCAGACGCCCGCATGCCTGCATTGCGCCGCCGCCAGCCGCTAGGAGGCAGGAATCTCGTGGCTCCCGCGCCCCAGTAGATCGCCGTGGAGGTCGCCCAGCACGCGCGGCCTGCGGGGCTGCAGCTCCAGGCCCAGGCGGATCAGCAATTCAAAAGCATCGGCCAGCAGATGCTGCTGGCGTGGCAACAGGCTGGCGTAAGGCATGTCGTAGATGGATTGATGCGAGCCGCGCGGGCCTTTGAGTCCGCGATCGCGAGCCATATCGGACAGGAGCGCGGCAAAGCCGCCAAGGTCCTCTGCTGCCAGGGCGGTATTGAGTACCGCGGCCAGCACGTGCGGCGGCGACGAACCCCAGCCCATGGCATCGGCGTTGGCAGCGCTTTCTTCGGAAGAGTCGAATGAGTTCATACCCGAATTAACGACCGCGTTGCCGCACCATGTAGGCTATTCGGCAAAACTTCTGCCAGACACGCAGCATGGTCCAGCCAGCGCCCGGGTACTCGGCGTGCCGCCCCCGCTCACGCTGGCGGGGGCCCGTGCGGGCACGTCAATCAGCCTGCCGCGTAAGCAACGTGGTCCACCGTGGCGTCGATCAGGCGGCAGGCACGGGCCTGGGCCCGGTCGGCCACCTCCAGCAATTCGCCCTGCTCATGCCCGACCCACGATTGCAGCGGAGAAGGATTGCGCACCGCGCCCTTCGCCTCCTGGACGATCGAAGCGCTGACCAGGCAGCCGCGCTCATGCTGCTGCACCGTAATCAAAATCACATAGCCCCGGTAATGCTGTGTTCTGGATTCATTCATGGTGTCTCCCTTTGCCGGGCATCGTAGCATGCCGCGGCATGGCGCTTGCCGGCAACGGGGCATGGCCAGGAAAAGGTGCGCACGAGGGGGAGGCGGCCGGCTAAGGCCGGGCCTGGTGGCGATCCTCGGGACGCCGCCCCATGCGCCAGACATTGGGCGGCTGGCCGTGCGCGGCATTCTGGAACATCCAGGCGCCGCAGACGGTACAGCGCCAGGGACGATCCACCCATCGCGAATTGACATCCATGCCGAGCGCGCCCGCACCGGTGGCAGCCAGGTTCTCATGCGGCTCCACCGTGGTCGGCGCGCCCACGAGAAGGTGGCAGAGGTCGCAAGCCTGCATGTCTGACTCCAGCAAAGCCGGCACGTAGCCGGCGCATCCTTAGGGTTGCAAAGCTTCGGCCCCGCTTGTCCGGCGGGACAGCTTCACGCGCCGGTGCGGAAGGGATCGTCTCCCGGCTGGCCAGGCGCCTCGACCAGATCGAACTCGTCGCGCGCCTTGTCCACCACGGCCCGAATACTCCTCTCGTAGCCGCCGGCATTGCCGAAGGCTTTCATATCCCAATTGCGGCCGCGCGCGTCGCGTGGATGCGCCTGCGGCGCCGGCACACGAATCCTGGCACTGTCCTCCACAATGTCGTCGATACGCTGGATACGCCGGCTCACCTCGTCCTGCAAGGCCCTGGCGGCGCGCTCGCGTTTGGCCATCGTAGACTCCCTGTCGTTGGCGAGAAGGCAAGCAGCATCTGGCGCCTGCATCCAGGCGGGCGGGCTGCAAACGTCCACCCGGAAAGACATGTAATCCGCGCCGCCTCACGATTCGATTGTAGAGTCCGCGCACCGCCACTACAAATCGTTTGACCGGCCGCCCGGCCAAACGATCGGCAAAAATGGCGTTGGATCGAGCGGGCCACCGGACTGGCGCGACAAGCACTCGCCGGTTGCGGCCGGCATATTGCACCCCTGCTATCAGGCTGACTCCCGACATCGCAAGGATCATGCGCGCATTCGTCGTGCACTCGTCGTGCCTATTTGGCGCGCGCAAAAGAAAAAACCCGCACAGCTTTCACTGTGCGGGTTCTTGATACTGGTCGGGGCGAGAGGATTTGAACCTCCGACCACCTGCACCCCATGCAGGTACGCTACCAGGCTGCGCTACGCCCCGAAGAAAAAGATTATAGCAGAATGCTTTTGCTGCTGACTAGTGGCTAGCGCACTTTTTATTCGTGTTTCGCAATCTGCCGAAGCTGCGCGAGCAGGTGCTGTACTTCCACCAGTTCGCTGCGCAGGTTATTCAGGTCGAGTGGGAAGACCGGCGCTTCATCGGTCACCGATGCGGCAAGGGCCGCGGCCTGCTCGTCCTCGGCGGGCGCATGGCTGTGCTGCCGTCCTTCATCGAGGCGATTGCGCGCGCCGTTGATCGTAAAGCCCTGCTCGTACAGCAGTTCGCGGATGCGCCGGATCAGCAGGACTTCGTGATGCTGGTAGTAGCGGCGGTTGCCGCGCCGCTTGAGGGGCTTGAGCTGCGTGAACTCCTGTTCCCAGTAGCGCAGCACATGCGGCTTGACGGCGCAAAGCTCGCTGACCTCGCCGATGGTGAAGTAGCGTTTTGCGGGAATCGGTGGCAACGAAATGCGATCGCTGGATCTTTCCGACATACGGTGAATTGGCGGGCTTCAGGCCGTGCCGGCAGTGGTTGTAGTGACCGCGCAGCCAGGCGCGCGGACGATCGGAAACGAAGTCATCGAGAAGCGAGGCAACAGGATAGCGAGCGGCCGCGCTGCTGGCAAAC
The DNA here is from genome assembly GCF_057798855.1 of Cupriavidus sp. 96C5-1. Lineage (NCBI taxonomy): Bacteria > Pseudomonadati > Pseudomonadota > Betaproteobacteria > Burkholderiales > Burkholderiaceae > Cupriavidus > Cupriavidus sp. 96C5-1. The sequence continues at coordinate 14,562 of NZ_JBYOJU010000049.1, forward strand.
GATCAGCCCGGCACCGCCAGGCCGGCTCGCTCTTCCACCAGGCCCTTGAGCTTCTGGCTGGCATGGAAGGTCACCACGCGCCGTGCCGTGATGGGGATGATCTCGCCAGTCTTGGGATTGCGGCCAGGACGTTGCGGCTTGTCGCGCAGCTGGAAATTGCCGAAACCGGAGAGCTTGACGCTGTCGCCCTGCTCCAACGCTTCGCGGATCACGTCGAAGAACGCTTCGACCATGTCCTTGGATTCGCGCTTGTTGAGACCGACCTGGTCGAACAGCATTTCGGCAAGCTCGGCCTTGGTGAGGGTCGGTACCTCGGCAACACGGGAGTCGGGTACCTCATCGTCGAGAGAGGCGGCCTGCCGGCCGCCTGCTTCACCTATTGCAGCGGCCATGAGATACGCGTGTCGATCGTTCATTGTCATTCAGTGTGGCGATCCGCCCGGATGCGGAGGTCCGGGCGCTCCATTGTCATGTCAGCTGGTGGATCAGCCGCGCAACCGCGCCTGGAATGCAGCGCCGGCGGCTTCGACCATGCAACGCACCGCACTGTCGACGGTTTCGTCCTGGAGGGTCGCCCCAGTATCTTGCAAGGTCAGGCGGAACGCAAGGCTTTTCTCGTCCGCCCCAATGGCCGCCGAAGCCGCCTTCGGACGGAACTCGTCGAACAATACCAGGCTCTGGCAGTAGCGGCCGGAGCCTTGTTTTTCCAGTGCCTCGCGCATGGCGTCGAGCAGGTCCTGCACGCGTACCGGCTGTTTCACCACCAGCGCCAGGTCGCGTACCGCGGCCGGGAACCTGGAGATTTCGGTGTAGCCCGGCAGACCCACTTCGCGCAGCGCCTGCAGGTCCAGTTCGAACACCACCGGCGCTTGCGTCAGCTCATACTCCTGCAGCCAGCGCGGATGCAGTTCGCCGATCACGCCGACCACCTTGCCGTCGATCACCACTTGCGCGGCGCGGCCCGGATGCAGCGCGGGATGCGCCACCGGCTCGAAGCGTGCAACCCGCGGATGCAGCAGGGCTTCGACATCGCCCTTGACGTCGAAGAAGTCCACCGGGCGCGTCGCAACACCCCACTGCTCTTCGAAGGCCGGGCCATAGGCGATGCCGCCGGCGACCATCGGCTGGCGATAGCCTGCCACGGTCAGGCCGCCATCCGCCACTGCGGCGTCGCGATGGAACACGCGGCCCACTTCAAACATCCGCACGCGCGAAGCCTTGCGGTTGAGGTTGTAGCGCACCTTGTCGAGCAGGCCGCCGACCAGCGTGGAGCGCATCACCGCCAGCTGGCTGGCGATCGGGTTGAGCAGGCGGATCGGATTGTCGTTGGCGGCGAAATCGCGTTCCCACTTCTCTTCGACGAAGGCGAAGTTGATCACCTCCTGGTAGTCGCGCGCGGCAATCGCGTGACGCACCGCATGGGTCGAGCGGCGCGCTTCGTCGGTCGGGCGCATTTCGCTCTCGGCGATCGGCGGGCGTGCCGGAATGCGCTCGAAGCCATAGATGCGGGCCACTTCCTCGATCAGGTCTTCCTCGATCTCGATGTCGAAGCGATAGCTCGGCGGCGTGACGACGAATACTTCGCCATCCGCGCCTTGTTCGCGGGAGAACGGCAGCTGCAGCCGCTGGAACACGTCGGCGATCACCGCCGGCGACAGTTCGATGCCAAGCACGCGCTCGGCGCGCGCCACACGCAGGCGCACCGGCTTGCGCTGCGGCAGGTTGGCGATCTGGTCGTCGACCGGACCGGCCTGTCCGCCACAGATATCGAGGATCAGCGCGCTGATGCGCTCGATATGCTCGACCGTGGTGGCATAGTCCACGCCGCGCTCGAAACGATGCCCGGCATCGGTCGAGAAGTTGAAGCGGCGCGAGCGGCCCTGGATCGCTTCCGGCCACCAGAAGGCGGCCTCCAGGTAGATATTGGTGGTGTCCAGCGTCACGGCGGTGCTGTCGCCGCCCATGATGCCGGCCAGGCTCTCGATTTCCTTGTCGTCGGCGATCACGCCGACCTGCTCGTCGAGCTCGACGGTATTGCCGTTGAGCAGCTTGAGCTGCTCGCCCTTGCGGCCCCAGCGCACGTCCAGCCCGCCGTGGATCTTGTCCAGGTCGAACACATGCGAGGGACGGCCCAGTTCGAGCATCACGTAGTTGGAGATGTCGACCAGCGCGGAGAGGCTGCGCTGCCCGGCCCGCTCCAGCCGCTGCACCATCCATGCCGGCGTGGCAGCGCGCGCGTTCACTCCGCGGATCACACGGCCGGAGAAGCGGCCGCACAGGTCGGGCGCCGAGATCTTGACCGGCAGCTTGTCGGCCAGCGTCACGGCAACCGGCTTCATCTCCGGCAGGCGCAGTTCGGCACCGGTCAGCGCGGCAACTTCGCGCGCCACGCCGTGAATCGACAGGCAGTCGGCCTTGTTCGGCGTCAGCTTGATGACGAAGACCTGGTCATCCAGGTCCAGGTATTCGCGGATGTCCTGGCCGATCCTTGCATCCTCGGGCAGGAGCATCAGGCCGCCATGGTCTTCCGACAGCTTGAGCTCGCGCGCCGAACACAGCATGCCGTAGCTGTCCACGCCGCGCAGCTTGCCCACCTTGATCTCGAACGGCTTGCCGCCCGCTTCCGACGGCGGCAGCACGGCGCCGACCAGCGCGCACGGCACCAGGATGTCGGGCGCCACGTTGGGCGCGCCGCATACGATCTGCAGGGTCTCGCCGGTGCCGGCATCGACCTGGCAGACATTGAGACGATCCGCGTTGGGATGGCGCTCGGTGGCGAGCACGCGCGCCACCACCACCTTGTTGAAGGGCGGCGCGACCGGGCCGACCTCTTCCACTTCCAGCCCGGCCATGGTCAGGCTGTGCGAAAGCGCATCGGTGGAAATCTTGTCGGGATTGACGAAACTGCGAAGCCAGGATTCCGAGAATTGCATGGCGCTTCTGATCCGGTAAGTATTCTGTTCTGTGGTGTCGGTGACGATATGCTCGGGCGCGGCGCTATCAGGCGAACTGGCGCAGGAATCGCGCGTCGCCTTCGAAGAACAGGCGCAGGTCGTTGATGCCGTAGCGGAGCATGGTCAGGCGTTCGAGGCCGGAACCAAAGGCGAAGCCGATATAGCGCTCCGGGTCCAGGCCCATATTGCGCAGCACATTGGGATGCACCTGGCCCGAGCCGGAAATCTCCAGCCACTTGCCGTTGCCGAAGGCCATGTCGATTTCCGCCGACGGCTCCGTGAACGGGAAATATGAGGGGCGGAACCGCACCTGTATGTCGTCTCGCTCGAAGAACTTGCGCAGGAAGTCGGTGTAGACGCCCTTCAGGTCGGCAAAGCTCACGTCCTCGCCGATCCACAGGCCCTCGACCTGGTTGAACATCGGCGAATGCGTGGCGTCGCTGTCCACGCGGTAGGTGCGGCCCGGGCAGATCACCTTGATCGGCGGCATCTCGCGGCCCTTGTACTTTTCCACATGCATGCGCGCATAGCGCACCTGCATCGGGCTGGTGTGGGTACGCAGCAGCAGCAACTTGTCGTCGCTATCGCGGCCGTCCACGTAGAAGGTATCCTGCATCGAACGGGCCGGATGGTTGTCCGGGTTGTTCAACGCGGTGAAGTTCATCCAGTCCGTTTCGATCTCGGGACCATCGGCCACGTCAAAGCCCACCGAGCCGAAGATCTGCTCGACCCGCTCCCAGGTACGCATCACCGGATGCAGGCTGCCGCGGGCGACCGCCCGGCCCGGCAGCGTCACATCGATGGCTTCGGCGGCCAGCCGCGCGTTCATCAGCGCATCGGCCAGCGCCTGGCGGCGTGCCTGCAGCGCGGCCTCGACCTGCTGCTTGGCCTGGTTGATGCGCGCGCCTTCGCTCTTGCGCGTTTCCGGGTCGAGCTTGCCGAGGCTCTTGAGCAGCTCGGTGAGCGCGCCGGTCTTGCCGAGAAAGCGGGCTTTTTCGTTTTCCAGCGTGGCGTTGTCGTTGGCGGCGGCGAAGGCGGCCTGGGCGTCGGCGACGATTTGATCCGGATCCAGAGACATGGCGGCGGTCGGCGATAGATTTGGCGTCCGGGTCACGCTGGGCCCGGGCGTGGGTTGGCACTAGGTGCGATGTGGGTGCAGAGCCCGCGCTGTGCCGGGGGGGGGGGCGGCGCGGGCTTCGTTTCGGATGCCGTCTACGATGCGAAACGGCATTCGAAATGAAAACGGGGCTCGGTGAGGAGCCCCGTTTCTGCAGGTCCGGCCAGATCGCCATCGCAGCAATGAGCGCTGCTCAGGCAAATTCGGCGGAAATGCTGTCGACCTTGTGGTCGGTGCTTGCGCCCGGGACAGCACGCCAGAAACTAGCGCGCCACCCCGGAGCCGGCATCAGGCAACGGTGGCTTTCACCTGGTTGACGATGGCGGCAAAGGCAGGCTTGTCGTGAATAGCCATATCCGACAGCACCTTGCGGTCCAGCTCGATCGAGGCCCTCTTCAGACCGTTCATGAACACGCTGTAGGTCATGCCATGCTCACGCGAAGCAGCATTGATACGCGCAATCCAGAGAGCGCGGAACACGCGCTTCTTGTTGCGGCGATCGCGGTATGCGTACTGGCCAGCACGCATGACCGCCTGCTTGGCGATACGGTAGACATTATTGCGGCGGCCGCGGTAACCCTTGGCAGCGACGATGACTTTCTTATGACGGGCCCGTGCAGTGACCCCACGTTTTACTCGAGGCATGAAATGCTCCTTTCGTTTTCGTTAGGGTTATGCGTAAGGCATCATTGCGCGAACGGACTTCAGGTTCGTCTCATGGACGTCCTGGGTGCCGCGCAACTGGCGCTTGTTCTTGGTGGTCTTCTTGGTCAAGATGTGACGCTTGAAGGCCTGGCCACGCTTGAACGAACCATTCGGACGCGCAGTAAAGCGCTTGGAAGCGCTTTTCTTGGTCTTCATCTTCGGCATGAATAACTCCAGCTTCTATGACATGCATGCAGGTGGCCAGCTGGCGCCGGCACTTGCAAAACCCGCATCCACTTATTGTTGCGCGAAGCCGCGTACGGCCCCCGCGCTGCTTTCGCGCAACGCCGCGCCCGGAGGCATCTCCCCCGGACCGCAGCGCCGCGCAAAATCTTACTTCTTCTTCTTGGGAGACAGCACCATCACCATCTGGCGCCCTTCCATCTTCGGCATCTGCTCGACCTGGCCGACTTCCTCCAGATCCGCCTTCAGGCGTTCGAGCACACGCGCGCCGATTTCCTGGTGCGCCATCTCACGGCCGCGGAAGCGCAGCGTGATCTTGGTCTTGTCGCCGTCTTCAAGGAAACGCTTCAAGTTGCGCAGCTTGACGTTGTAGTCGCCATCATCCGTACCCGGCCGGAATTTGACTTCCTTGACCTGGATGATCTTCTGCTTCAGCTTGGCGTCGTGCGCGCGCTTGGCTTCCTCGTACTTGAACTTGCCGTAATCCATGATACGGGCAACCGGCGGCACCGCTGTCGGAGCGATTTCCACCAGGTCCAAGTCCTTATCCTCAGCCAGGCGGAGCGCGTCCATGAACTTGACGATGCCGAGCTGCTCATTATCAACCCCGACCAGGCGCAATTCGGGTGCGCTGATTTCGCGATTGATGCGATGACCTTTGTCTGTAGCGATGTTGCGTTACCTCAAGAAGACAAAAAACAAGCCGTGCTCATCCCATCAGGCTTTGCTGGCAACGTCCTGTTGCAGACGCTCCACAAACGCGGATACGGACATGACACCCAGATCCACGTTGCCACGGGCACGCACGGCCACTTGACTGGCATCCCGCTCCTTGTCGCCCACTACCAGCAGGTAGGGAATCTTCTGAAGGGAATGCTCGCGGATTTTATACGTAATTTTCTCGTTACGCAAATCCGCCTTAGCCCTAAATCCTTGTTTTTGCAGCAGTTGCACGACGTTTTCGGCATATTCCGCCTGCGAGTCGGCAATATTCAGCACCACGACCTGCTCCGGCGCCAGCCAGGCAGGCAGCGCGCCGGCATGGTTTTCCAGCAGGATACCCAGGAAGCGCTCGAAAGAGCCCAGGATAGCCCGGTGCAGCATCACCGGACGCTTGCGCGAATTGTCCTCGGAGACGTATTCGGCATCCAGGCGCTCCGGCAGCACCAGGTCCAGCTGCAGCGTGCCGCACTGCCAGGAACGGCCGATGGCGTCCTTGATATGGTATTCCACCTTCGGGCCGTAGAAGGCACCCTCGCCCGGCAGCTCTTCCCACTCCACGCCGCAGGCGCGCAGCGCCAACCGCAGGCCTTCCTCGGCATGATCCCAGATCTCGTCCGAACCAGCGCGCTGCTCGGGGCGCAGGGACAGCTTGACCGCAATGTCCTTGAAGCCGAAATCGTCGTACACGGAGAACGCCAGCTCGTTGAAGGCCTTGGCCTCGGCAACGATCTGCTCTTCCGTGCAGAAAATATGCGCATCATCCTGCACGAAACCGCGCACGCGCATCAACCCATGCAGCGCGCCCGAGGGCTCGTTGCGATGGCAGGCGCCGAACTCGGCCAGGCGCAGCGGCAGGTCACGGTACGAACGCAGGCCATGGTTGAAGATCTGCACATGGCCGGGGCAGTTCATCGGCTTGATCGCGTAGTCGCGCTTTTCCGACTCCGTGACGAACATGTTCTCCTTGTAGTTCTGCCAGTGCCCTGACTTCTCCCACAGCGAGCGATCCATCACTTGCGGCGTGCGCACCTCTTCATAGCCAGCCTGCGTCAGGCGGCCGCGCATGTACTGCTCCACCGCCTGCCACACCTGCCAGCCCTTGGGATGCCAGAACACCATGCCAGGCGCTTCTTCCTGCAGGTGGAACAGATCAAGCAGCTTGCCCAGCTTGCGGTGGTCGCGCTTCTCGGCTTCCTCCAGCATGTGCAGGTAGGCTTCCTGGTCTTCCTTCTTGGCCCAGGCCGTGCCGTAGATGCGCTGGAGCATCTCGTTCTTGGCATCGCCGCGCCAGTAGGCACCCGCCACCTTCATCAGCTTGAAGACCTTGAGCTTGCCCGTGGACGGCACGTGCGGACCGCGGCAGAGGTCGACGAACTTGCCCTCGCGGTAGAGACCGATTTCCTGGTCCTGCGGAATCGAGGCAATGATCTCGGCCTTGTACTTCTCGCCCATCGATTCGAACAGCTTCACGGCCTCGTCGCGGCTCCAGACTTCGCGCGCCACCTTCTCGTCCTTCTTGGCGAGTTCGGCCATCTTCTTCTCGATGGCAGCCAGATCCTCAGGCGTGAAAGGACGCTTGTAGGCGAAGTCGTAGTAGAAGCCGTTCTCGATCACCGGACCGATCGTCACCTGCGCCTCGGGGTACAGTTCCTTGACGGCGTAGGCCAGCAAGTGCGCCGTCGAATGGCGGATCACGTCGACGCCATCGGCGTCCTTGTCCGTGACGATGGCCAGGCCGGCGTCGCGGTCGATCAGGTAGCTGGTGTCGACCATCTGGCCATCCACCTTGCCGGCCAGGGCGGCCTTGGCCAGGCCCGAGCCAATGCTCTGCGCCACTTCGGCAACCGTCACCGGGCCGGGAAACTCGCGTCGGGAACCATCCGGCAGCGTGATTGCGATCATCTCAAACCTCTTTCAGAATTCCACCCACCGGGCTGGCCGCGCCGGCAAGCGGATGAAACAGCATCTTTTGGCACCAGGCAACCATGCGCGCATGGGCCGGGCAGCGGGGAATTCGCTCGGACCGACTCGCCGGCGACCGAGAAGCATATCAGGCAGCTGAAAAGCGACAGACGAAAAAAAACGCAGCCAAGGCTGCGTTTCTTTTCGATTTAACCCGGATTCGATCCGGACGAAGGCGCACCTCGACTACTGTCGCTAATCAGCGGTAGTAGTTCGCGGTGTCATGACCATGGCGCTCTTCCGTCCTTGCTATCGGGTTGAACCGGACTGCTGCGGTACTGCTTGCGGGTACTGCCTGTTACTTCCTACTGCTATGCGTTGGTAGGCTCGATTGGACTCGAACCAACGACCCCCACCATGTCAAGGTGGTGCTCTAACCAGCTGAGCTACGAGCCTATTGTCTTGCTGCTTTACTGCGCTTTACCGCATGCCGCGCCATATTGCGATACTACCGATGCAACACGGCGCGACATTTACTACCGTTCGTTGGTAGGCTCGATTGGACTCGAACCAACGACCCCCACCATGTCAAGGTGGTGCTCTAACCAGCTGAGCTACGAGCCTAGCGAGAACGAAAGTATAGCATCACTTTCTTTTGGCCTGCAAGACCCCCACCACATCTTCTATCAAACCCAGCGCGCGCTGCAGTTGCGTGGCCTCCGAAACCTCGGCGGTGAACTGCATGCGGGCCACGCCTTTGCTCGACAGCGTCTTCACGCCGGTGACATTGATCTTCTCGCGCGACAGCACTTCCGAGATATCGCGCAGCAGCCCCTGCCTGTCGATGGCCTCCACATGGATGTCCACCGGATACACCGCGTCGCTCTTCTTGCCCCACTCGGTCTGGATCACGCGCTCCGGCGCGCGCGCGGCGAGCTGGCCGAAGGTGTGGCAGGTGCGGCGATGGATCGAGACGCCGCGCCCGCGCGTGACAAAGCCCACGATCTCGTCCGGCGGCGCCGGCTTGCAGCACTTCGACATCTGCGTCATCAGCGAATCCACGCCGACCACCAGCACGCCGCTCTTGGCGCCGCGCGCCACACTGGTGGCACGGCTCTTCTTGGTGACGGCCTCTTCCTCGCTCTGCACCACCGCGGCCTCGCCCTCGGGATGCCGCAGGGCCTGCTCCACATGCCGCAGGCTGAATTCATCCTTGGCGACCGCGGCGAACAGATCGTCCGGCGCCTTGAAGCCAAGGCGCGTGGCCAGGTCTTCCAGGTTGACCGCGGTCTTGCCCTCGCGCTGCAGGGTCTTGTCGATCAGCGCGCGCCCTTGCGAGATGGTCTCCTGCGAATCGAGCGCATTGAACCAGGCGCGCACTTTGGCGCGCGCTCGCGGGCTGGCCAGGTAGCCCAGCTCCACATTGAGCCAGTCGCGCGAAGGACCACCCTGCTTGACCGCGATGATGTCCACCGTCTGGCCGTTCTTGAGCGCCGTGTTCAGCGGCACCATGGTGCCGTCCACGCGCGCCCCCCGGCAGCGATGGCCGAGATCCGTATGCAGGTAGTAGGCAAAGTCCACCGGCGTGGCGCCTTGCGGCAAGGCCACCACGCGCGCCTGCGGCGTCAGCACATAGATATGGTCGTCGATGGCGGCATGCTTGAGCTGCTCCCAGGGCGACTCGTCGTGCGCGACCAGATGATCCGCATCGTCTTTCCAGGCCAGCAGCTGGCGCAGCCAGGCGATCTTCTCGTCATAGCGCTCGCTGGCGGAGAACTGGCCGCTGTAGCCCTTGCTGCCGGCCTCCTTGTAGCGCCAGTGCGCCGCCACGCCGTACTCGGCGAAGTGATGCATCTCCTGGGTGCGGATCTGCACCTCGAAGGCGCGCCCATCGTCACCGATCACCACCGTATGCAGCGACTTGTAGCCGTTGGCCTTGGGCCGCGAGATATAGTCGTCGAACTCGCGCGGGATCGGCTGCCAGATATGGTGGACGATGCCGAGCACCGTGTAGCAATCCTTGATGTCGTCCACGATCACGCGGAAGGCCCGCACATCGTAGAGATCGGCAAAGTCGAGTTCCTTGCCGCGCATCTTCTTCCAGATGCTGTAGATATGCTTGGGACGGCCAGTCACGTCGGCGCGGATGCCGGCCGACTCCAGCTCGGACTGCAAGCGCGCGATGGCGCTGGCGATATAGCCTTCGCGCTCGATACGCTTCTCGTCGAGCAGGCGCGCGATGCGCTTGTAGGTATCGGGTTGCTCGAAGCGAAAGGCGAGATCCTCCAGCTCCCACTTCACCTGCCAGATACCGAGGCGATTGGCCAGCGGCGCGTAGATCTCCAGCGTTTCGCGCGCCACGCCCGGCAGCGGCTGCGCCTTGACCTGCGCCAGCCAGCGCAGCGTCTGCAGGCGCGAGGCCAGCCGCACCAGCACCACGCGGATGTCCTGCGCGAAGGCGAGCAGCATCTTGCGCAGCGCTTCCACCTGCTCCTGCCGCGCGGCGATTTCGTCCTTGGTGGTTTCAGGCGCATCGCTATGGCCCACGGCGATGGCGCCGATGCGCAGCAGCTGCCGCACCCCCTTGACCAGCTTCGCGACTTCCTCGCCAAAGCGCGGCTCGATCTCCTCCTCGCAGCCCGGCACGAAGGCCGCCATCGCAAACAGGCAGGTCGCGGCGCGCGCGGCATCGTCGACGCGCAGGCCGTCCAGAATGCGCAGCATGCCCTCGGCATGCGACAGCACGGTTTCGCCCGTGGGCAGCAGCGCTTCGCTGCCGCGCTCGCGCACATAGGCCAGGGCATCCTCCACCAGACCGGCATCGGGCGTGCCGGCAGTCTGCCCCGTCAGGTCAGTCGACGTCACCATCTCGCTGCACCACCCTCACTTGAGCGCAGCGGTCACCACCACTTCGATCAGGTATTGGGGGTTGGCCAGGCGCGCCTCGACCGTGGCGCGCGGGGGCGTATTGCCCTGCACCACCCATTCGTCCCAGACTTCGTTCATGATGCCGATCTGGTCGACATCCGTCAGGAATATCTGGCACGAAAGAATCCGGCTCTTGTCGCTGCCGGCTTCGTTCAGCAGGCGTTCGATATGGCCCAGCACCTCGCGGGTCTGGCCCCGCAGATCCGCGCCCGGATCGACCTCGGGCACCTGGCCGGCAAGGTAGACCACGCCGTTGTAGATGGCATATTCGGACAGGCGCTTGCCCACGTGGGCGCGCTTCAGTTCATTGGTACTCATGGCAGGACTTCGATCATCAGGTAAAAAACATCGGATACGGGGCCGCGGCCGGCTTCGGAGCCTCAGGCCGCGCCCAGGAAGAACTGCTTGGCGATGGCTACCTGCGCGGGATCGATAAACGTCGGGGCATGCCCCACATCCGGCACCTCCACCGACGTCACGCCGCGCCCGCGCGCCACCATTTCCGCCACCGTCTCGCGCGTCAGCAAATCGGACTGGGCGCCGCGCACCACCAGCGTGGGCGCCTGGATGGCCTCGAACGACTGCCACAGCGCCACCTCGCCGGCGCTCACCTGCTCGGGCGTGGTCTCGCGGAACGGCACCGCCATGGCCGGATCGTAATGCAAGCCCCATTCCAGGCCTTCGGCGCCTTGCACCGGCTTGAGGATGGCGCCGTTGAGCTCGCGCCATTGCTCCGGCGTGTGACGGCCAAAGGATGCGCTGATGGTCTGCAGGTAGGCCAGGCCCTCCTCGAAGGTCTTGAACCGCACCGGCAGGCCCAGGTAGGCGCCGATCCGCTCCACCGCCGAGGCGGCAATGCGCGGCCCCACGTCATTGAGCAGCAGCTTGCGCACCGGCGTCCTGGGCAAGCCCGCCAGCCCCATGCCGATCAGGCCGCCCATCGACGTGCCGAACCAGTCGACCTGCTCGACATTGAGCCGCGCGACCAGGGTGACCATATCCGAGACGTACTGCGGCATCACGTAGCGGCGCGGATCGGCGAGCCAGTCCGAGCGGCCACGCCCCACCACATCGGGACACACCACGCGATACTCCCCGCACAGCGCAGCGGCAACGGTATCGAAGTCGCGGCCGGTTCGGGTCAGGCCATGCACGCACATCAGCACGCGGGGATTGGTGGGGTCGCCCCACTCGTGATACGCCATGCGGTGAAGACCCGCCGGACTGATGCACTGGACGAAGCCGAGGCGCGGACTGGCTGACATCTGAACTCCCTGGCAATACGGTAGCGATACGGTGGCAAATATGGCGCCGCCGGCAAGCAGCGCCCGCAGTGGGCAAAGCTCGATTGTACGCTGCGGCAGTTACAATGCCACAGCATCCGGATTCGCGCCGCCATGCGCATGGCGCAGGCTGCCGGCCGCGATCTTCAGACAGTCCCATTCCAAAGTCCACATCTCCCAGACGGAGGCATCCATGCTCACAGGCAAGACAGCACTGGTCACGGGTTCAACCAGCGGTATCGGTCTCGGCATCGCACAGGCGCTCGCCGCCCAAGGCGCCAACATCATCGTCAACGGCTTCGGCGACGCCGAGGGCGCCAAGCGCGAGATCGCGCAGGCCGGCCCCGGCAGCCGCGTGGGCTACCACGGCGCCGACATGAGCAAGTCTTCGGAGATCGAGGACATGATGCGCTATGCCGAGACCGAGTTCGGCGGCGCCGACATCCTGGTCAACAACGCCGGCATCCAGTACGTGGCCAATATCGAGGACTTCCCGACCGAGCGCTGGGACGCCATCATCGCCATCAACCTGACCTCGGCCTTCCACACTACCCGCCTGGCCCTGCCCGGCATGAAGCGCAAGAACTGGGGCCGCGTCATCAATATCGCCTCCGCCCACGGGCTGGTTGCGTCGGCGCAGAAATCCGCCTATGTGGCCGCCAAGCACGGCATCGTCGGCTTGACCAAGGTGACGGCCCTGGAGACGGCGCAGACCGGCGTGACCGCCAATGCGATCTGCCCGGGCTGGGTGCTGACCCCGCTGGTGCAGAAACAGGTGGAAGCGCGCGCCCAGAAAGAAGGCATCCCGGTGGAACAGGCCAAACATGAGCTGGTGATCGAGAAGCAGCCGTCCGGCCAGTTCGTCACGCCGGAGGAACTCGGCGCCCTGGCGGTCTTCCTGTCCAGCGACGCCGCCCGGCAGGTGCGGGGCGTGGCCTGGAACATGGACGGCGGCTGGGTGGCGCAATGAGCGTAGCCGGCGCCAAGGCGCGCCGGGCCAGCGCCCCATCCCCGCAACCTGTCATTCAAACCGTGCAAAGACGTCGCTTTCTACGCGCCCTGGCCCTGGGCGCCACCGCCGCCGCGAGCCTGCGCGCCGCCACCAGCGTGGCTGCCGCCCCGCTCGCCATCACGGTGTACAAGAGCCCGCAGTGCGGCTGTTGCGAGGGCTGGGTCGAGCACCTGCGCACGAACGGTTTCGCCGTCACCGTACGCAACGTGGACGACACCGGCGTCTATCGCGCGCGCTTCGGCATTCCCGAACGGTTTGGCTCCTGCCATACCGGCCACATCGCCGGCTACGCGATCGAGGGGCATGTGCCGGCCGCCGACGTCAAGCGGCTGGTGGCCGCCAGGCCGAAAGCCGTGGGCCTGGCAGTACCGGCCATGCCGGTAGGCTCGCCAGGCATGGAACAGGGCTCGCGCAAGGACCCCTTCGACGTCCTGCTGATCCGTGCGGACGGTGGCGCGTCGGTCTTCGCCAGCTACAACCGGCGCAGCGCCTGACAGAAAAGCAAAACGCCGGCCCAAACGAAAAGCCCCGCGAACACAAGCTCGCGGGGCTTTTTCAGTTCAGCCGGGGCGCCGCGCCCGCCACGAGGGCGCGCGCGGCGGCGGCATGCATCACAGCAGCGGCGCGCCCGTCTTGCTCTGGATCTCTTCCCGGCTCACGCCCGGCGCCGTTTCCACCAGCTTGAGGCCGGCTTCGGTGACGTCGATCACGCCGAGGTCCGTGATGATGCGGTTGACCACGCCCACGCCGGTCAGCGGCAGCGCGCACGATGCCAGGATCTTGATGTCCTCGCTGCCGTCCTTCTTCTTGGCGGTGTGCTCCATCAGCACCACTACGCGGCCGACGCCGGCCACCAGGTCCATCGCGCCGCCCATGCCCTTGACCATCTTGCCAGGGATCATCCAGTTGGCCAGGTCGCCCTTCTCGCTGACCTGCATCGCGCCCAGGATAGCCAGGTTGATATGGCCGCCGCGAATCATCGCGAAGGAATCCGCCGACGAGAAGATCGACGAGCCCGGCAGCGTGGTCACGGTCTGCTTGCCGGCATTGATCATGTCGGCGTCGACCTCGGCCTCGGTCGGGAACGGGCCGATGCCCAGCAGGCCGTTCTCGGATTGCAGCCAGACTTCCATGCCTTGCGGAACGTGGTTGGCCACCAGCGTCGGCAGGCCGATGCCCAGGTTCACATAGAAGCCGTCCTGCAGCTCGCTTGCGGCGCGCGCCGCCATTTCCTCACGTGTCCATGCCATGATGTTTCTCCTTAGCCTGCGGCACGCACGGTGCGCTGCTCGATGCGTTTCTCGGGATTGGCGTTCAGCACGATGCGCTGCACGAAGATGCCCGGGGTATGGATCTCGTCCGGATCCAGCGTGCCGGTCTCGACCAGCTGCTCGACCTCGACCACGGTGACCTTGCCGGCCATCGCGCACATCGGGTTGAAGTTGCGCGCGGTGCGGCGAAACACCAGGTTGCCCGCGCGGTCCGCCTTGTATGCCTTGACCAGCGCCACGTCGGCGGTCAGCGCACGCTCCATCACGTACTGCTGGCCGTCGAACTCACGGATTTCCTTGCCCTCGGCCACGATGGTGCCCACGCCGGTCTTGGTGAAGAAGGCCGGGATGCCCGAGCCGCCGGCGCGCAGCTTCTCGGCCAGCGTGCCCTGCGGGGTGAATTCCAGTTCGAGTTCGCCGGCCAGGTACTGGCGCTCGAACTCCTTGTTCTCGCCCACGTAGGACGAGATCATCTTCCTGATCTGGCGCGTGGCGAGCAGCAGGCCGAGCCCGAAGCCGTCCACGCCGGCGTTGTTCGAGATGCAGGTGAGCTGACTGGCGCCGCTGTCGCGCAGGGCGCCGATCAGCGCCTCCGGGATGCCGCACAGACCGAAACCGCCAACCGCGATCGTCTGGCCGTCGCGAACGACGCCCGCGAGCGCCTCCGCGGCGCTGGCGTAGACCTTGTTCATGCTTTGCTCCTTCCTCGGTGATTTCCTGTCATTGCGCCCGCCTTCAGGTGCTGCCGGCGAGCCACGCAGGGAAATTGTAACGGTACAATCGGGCGGAGATCGCCCGGTTGCCGAATGTCCGACAGCATACGCAAGCGCCGCATCCCGCGCCAATACGTACAATTACATAAGCAAATGCCCGCCATCGACTACCAGACCGCCTTCCAGCTCGCCCCCGTCGGCCTTGTGCTGTCGCGCGAGCGGATGATCGAGGACTGCAACGACGAACTCTGCCGCATCTTCGGCACCAGCAGGCAGGCCCTGCTCGGCGAGTCGTTCCAGGTACTCTACCCCACCGCCGATGAATTCGAGCGCACCGGCGCCCGTATCGTGCCCATCATGAACGCCAAGGGCACCTACTCGGACGAGCGCATCATGAAGCGCGCCGGCGGCGAACTGTTCTGGTGCCACGTCACCGGACGCGCGCTGGACCGCCGGCAACCCCTGGGCGCCGGCATCTGGACCTTCGAGGATCTTTCGCAGAAACGTCCCGTCACCGCCGAACTGACGGCCCGCGAACGCGATATCGCCGCGCAACTGGTGGACGGCAAGACCAGCAAGCAGATCGGCAAGCTGCTGTCGATCAGCCCGCGCACGGTGGATATCTACCGGGCCCGGCTGATGAAGAAATATGGCGCCAGCACCTCGGTCGACCTGGTGCAGCGCCTGGTCAATCACTGACTGCCGAGCGTTCGCCAGCGGCCCCGGGCCTATTCAATCAGTGCGCGGATCGCTGGCGGCACGGGCACCGATTTCTCGGCCTCATAGTCGCACCACACCACCTTGGCCCCGCCCTCGGCATACACCACGTCGGGCTGGTCCGTGCGGCGGATCTCCATGCGGGTCTCGAAGCTGGTGCGGCCCGGCTCGCCGGCATACATGCGGATCTCGATATCCCCGGGATAGCGCAACTGCCTGATGAACGTCATGTTCGCATTGATGATGACCGGGCCACAGCCGTCGGCATCCTTCCCGCCATGGCCGAGCGACTCGAACCAGGAAATGCGCGCCTGCTCCAGGTAGCGGAAGTAGACCGTGTTGTTGACATGGCCCATGGCGTCCATGTCGCCCCAACGGATGGGCATGAGAAGAGTGAATACGGGTTTCATGCCCGCTAGCCTACCACCGCCGGCACGCGGCTTCCATCGGCGGATACGACGGTTCGGCCTGGCCCCCGGCGGGACGGCGCCTGCCGGTTAATCGCCGGTCAGGCGGACGTGGGCAAGCAATTCGATGCGGGCATCGGGCGGCAGGTAGGCCACCGCGCTCGGGCGCAGGTAGGCAGCATCGGGGAACTCGGATACCGGCGCCTCGCCGATCCCGCCACGCTCAGGCACGCCAACAGCAGTGGCAACGGCAGCAGCCAGCCGGACGCCGGCGGATCGCGGCTGCGGATGCGGTACCGCGTGCGAGGCCTGCTGAACCGGCTTGGCTGACACGCCGTCCCTGGCCCCCGCGCGCCACCTGGCGCCGGCATCCCCGGACCGCGGCGGCCTCTTGCCGCGAGCGTCGTCAGCCGCCACCATCGCGACCGGCGTGGCGCCGGCGCGCTCGGCAAGCGTCGGGACAAGGACGGCCGGGGGGATGGACGGGGCGGCGGCAACGTCCGCATCCGCGGCCGCCACCGGCGCGCTGCGGGCCACCGCTTGCGCGCCCTCCTGCGCGCCTGCCGGGAAAGCGGGTGCGGGTGCGGCTGCTGGCGGCGCCGATACCGATGCCGTAGCCGTAGCCGGTGCCCCGTTGCCAATGACCGAAGCGGTAACCAGCCACACCGCAAGAACGGCCAGCCCCCCGCCGAGTGCGCCGCTCGCCAGCCCCCCCTTGCGCGCCCGGCGCAGCGCGGCCGCGCGTGCGCGCGCCTGCACGGGTGCCGTGGCGGCAAGATGGCTCCTGACGGCTTCGGCGCGCATGGCCTCCAGTGCGTCGCGCGTCTCGAAATTCGTGCCCCACGGCGGCGGCACGTTCTGGCCTACTAAAAACCTCGGGAAATTGGCATGGGACACGACTCACCTCCGAAACGCGATCGCAACGCAAGCTCGCCGGCCTGTCCGGGCAGAGCTGGTCAGCAAATGATCATAGCGAGGCGAGTGGAGCGCAGCCATCAGACAAATCTGATTCTGCGTCCGGAAATTTCAGAAGGGAACGGACGGCCCGGGCAAACCGGGCAGCGCTGCCCGTGCGGGACGCGCAGAGCCTGGGACGAGGCACGGCGGAGAAAGCGCTCGCCGCGCCCCCGGCGAGCCACCAAGGGAGCTGCCGCCGGCACCGGTCGACGCCGGCCGGCCGCTGCATGGACGCCTGGCGAGCGCTTAACGGCGCAGCGGACGATCGTTCGAGTTCGAGGGGACCCCGGGAATGGCCAGCCCGGCATCCGACAGCGAGGATTCCATGCGGCGGATCTGCTCCTGCAACTGCTCCAGACGCAGGCGCGAGGCACGGCTTTCGATTTCGGCGCTCTGGACTTCGATGCGCGACGCCTTCTGTTCCTCGGCGATACGCTGGCGCTGCGCCTGCATCACCCGCACGTCTTCGTTGAGCGCATTGGCGCGCGCCTCGGTCTCTTGCAGGGCCTTGTCGAACGCGCGTTTTTGCGAGGCCAGCACCTGGCGGCGGATATCGTCGCTGGCCCAGGCGGCGCTCTGCTGGGTCACCTGGCGGTAAGCCTGCTCCGCCGCCCCGATCGACTCGAAGCGGAACACCCGCCAGAGATTCTTCTGGTAGAACAACGCCACATAGCACACCACCTGGTCGTCCGCGAGCATCAGCGTGGTGCCGTAGTCGCCGTTGTAGCTGGTGCGCAGCTCGCGCACCGACCTGTCGCGCAGGCGCTGCTGCAGCTCCGACACCAATCCCAGCGAAGCAGCCGAAGCCCGCGGATTGCCGCCGACCGCCGTCAGCGGCGCCAGTGCTGCCGATGGCGGAACCGGCTCTGCCGCGGCGAATGCACCGGCGGCGGAAAGCGACAAGGTCAGGCCGGTCAGGCTGGCAAGCAAGGTGGCGCGGCAGGAATTGTTCAGCATAGCGTTCCGGCTAGGACGGGGGCGACGGGTTCAGGAAATCGAGCGGCGAGAATGTGCTCCGCACACCCCGCCGATCGCGGATTGTAACAAGCTAACCCAACCAAGGTCGGGTTTTGTCATCATTGACGACGATTGCGTTGCCAATCCAGCAACAAACCACCCGACGAGGGGGTACCACCTGCGGGCGGCCCCAAGCCGGCTGCCGCCCTCGCCGCCTAGCGCTTGGCGACCGACGCTTCGGCCTTGCCGACCAGGTCCGCGCCGATCTGCTTCTTCCACTTGTCGTAGACCTTGGCCGTAGCCTTGCGGAAGGCATCGTGCTCGGCCGGCGTCAGCTGGGACACCTTGACGCCGTGGGTTTCCATGTCCTTCCAGGCCGGCGCGCCCGCCTCGACCAGCCCTTTGCGGGCCAGCGCGGTTTCCTGCTTGCCGGCATCGATGGCGGCCTGCCTGACGATCTCGCGGTCAGCCGGGGTCCAGCTTTCCCAGATCTGCTTGTTGACCACGAAAATCAGCGGGTCGGCCACATAGCCCCAGGTAGTGACGAACTTCTGGCCCACCGTGTAGAGCTTGGCGGCGGCAAACACGGATTGCGGATTCTCCTGGCCATCCACCGCGCCGGAAGCCATGGCCGGCTGCGCGTCGGCCCAGCTCATCTGGGTCGGGTTGGCGCCGAGCGCATTGAAGGTCTCGATATACAGCGGCGAGCCCACCACACGCAGCTTCATGCCCTTCAGGTCTTCCGGCTTGCGGATTTCCCGCTTGGAATTGGAGACTTCGCGGAAGCCGTTCTCGCCCCAGGCCAGCGGCATCACGCCAGCCTTGTCCAGGGTGGCGAAGATCGACTTGCCCACTTCACCCTGGGTCAGCGCGTCCAGCGCCTTGTAGTCGGGCATCAGGAACGGCAGCGAGAACAGGTTCAGCTCCTTGACCTGCGGCGACCAGTTGATGGTCGAACCGACCGCCATGTCGATCACGCCCTGGCGGATCGCCGAGAACTCGCGGGTCTGGTCGCCCGCCACCAGCGAGGTGCCGGGGTAGAGCTTGATATTGATGCGGCCACTGGTGCGCTGGCGCACCAGGTCGGCCCAGATCTCTCCACCCTTGCCCCACGGGAAGGCCGGGCCGAGCACCAGCGACATCTTGTATTCGGCTTTGTAGCTTTGCGCCATGGCGCCGGCAGGCGCAAGGGCGGCAGCGGCGATGGTGGCTGCCAGCGACAGCATCAGGGCACGGCGTTTCATCGGACTCTCTCCTCTCGGGATATGTTGTGCGTTTCTTGCTTCTTGTGTGTTGCGTTGCGCGCGATGCGCAGCATGACCCATCGCGCTATCCTGCACTGCGGGCGGCGGCTTTCCCGCTGCCCGCAGTTGTCCGGCAGGGTCAATAACCCAGGTAATCCGGCAGCCAGGTGGCCAGCGGCGGATAGGCCAGCACCATCAGCATGGCGACGAACATGGCCAGCAGCATCCAGATCACCCATGGCACGGTCTCTTCCATGCGCACGCGCGCGATCCGGCACGAGACCATCAGGTTCACGGCCAGCGGCGGCGTGAACTGCCCGAGCGCCACCTTGAGCGTCAGCACCACGCCAAACCACACCGGGTTCCAGTGGAAGGCATTGGCGATCGGCAGCAGCAGCGGCACGAAGATCAGGAAGATGGAGATGCCGTCGAGGAACATCCCCACCGTCATCAGCAAGGCCACGATCAGCGCCAGCACGCCGTACTCGCCCAGCCCCGAATGCGCGATGGCATTGGCCAGCGGGTCGATCACCCCAAGCGTGGACAAGGCATAGGCAAAGATGCCGGCCAGCGCCACCACCAGCAGGATCACCGCGGACGTCTCGGCGGCTTCCTGGAAGATCACGAACAGGTCGCGCATGCCGATGCTGCGGTAAATCACGATGCCGACGAACAGGCCGTAGACTACAGCCACCACGGCCGCTTCCGTGGGCGTGAACCAGCCCGCGCGCATGCCGCCCAGGATCAGGAAAGGCGCGACCAGCCCCCAGGCTGCCTCGCGCAGGCTCTTCCAGAATGGCGGACGCGGCAGGCCGGCCTCGATCGCACCCATATTGTGCTTGCGGGCGAGCCACACGGCCGGCACGATCAGCGCCACGCCAGCCAGGATGCCGGGGATCATGCCGGCGGCGAACAGCGCCGGCACCGAGGCGCCGGGCACCAGCACGCTGTAGATGATGAAGGCGACGGAAGGCGGGATCAGGATGTCGGTAGCGGCGGCGGCGCCGACCACGGCCGCGCTGTACGCGCCCGGATAGCCGGCGCGCGACATCGCCGCGATCATCACGCCGCCCACCGCGGCCGCGTTGGCCGGGCCGGAGCCCGAGATGCCGCCCAGGAACATGGCGACCAGGATGGCCACCAGCGGCAGCATGCCGGGGCCGCGCCCGACGATGGCGATGGCGAAGGTCACCAGCCGCTGCGCCACGCCGGAGCGGTCGAAGATCGAACCGACCAGCACGAACATCGGGATCGCCAGCAGCGGGTACTTGCCCAGGCCGGCATAGAAATTCTGCGGCACGGCCAGCAGGCCGAACATCTGGGTGTCGAGGTTGGACAAGCCGATCGCAACCAGGCCGCCCAGGCCCAGCGACACGCCGATCGGCACGCCCAGCAGCATCAGGCCGATAAAGACCGCGAACAGGATGATGGCGACCAGGGTCATGGCGCGGCCTCCGGAGCCGCCGCGCCGCCCGCCCGTTCGGCATGCAACGCCCTGAGCGCACGCAGGTTGCGCGCCGCCACGCCCAGCGCGCGCAGCACGATGGCGGCCGACAGCAGCGGCAGCCAGACCGAGTACCACCAGCTCGGCACCCCGATGCCGGGCGAGGTCTCGCCAAAGGTGTATTCATCCCACGCGATGCGCGCGCCCAGCACCGCCAGCGCGACGAACATCGCCGCCACGGCCAGCGCCGACAACACCGCCAGGCGCCGCTGCCGGGCCGCGCTGCCGCGCTCGAAGAAGAATTCGATACGGATATTGCGGTCGCGCGCCACCGCGGCGCTGCCGGCCACCAGCGCCAGCACGATCATCAGGAAAACGGAGAATTCCTCGGTCCAGGCAAAGGACTCATCGGTGAAATACCGGACCACCACGTTGGCGAAGGTGATGCACACCAGCAGCGCCATGACGATCACGCCGACCCAGTCCTCGAGCCGCGGCGAAACCCTGAAACCGCTTTCCTGGCCGCCTTCCCGGTCATTTCCCAATGACTGGCTGGCGCCAGTCTCGTCCGGCATGGCCGTGATTTGTTGCGGGTCGGCGTCGCGCCGTCCCTCCCGATCTGCTTGCATCTCCCCGGCCTCCGGTCCGGTCCGCGCGGCGCTTGCGGCCGTTCGCGGATATTCTTTGAATTATGTAAAGACTTAATCTCAAGACATGGGGATTATGCCAAGACTGCGGCTCACGCGGGAATTTTTGCTCGCTTCCACGCCGCGCAGTACACGGGCGCACGCCCTACCGCGGCCCGTGCCGCCAGGCTGCCCGGCAAGCCGCCGCGCACGTCACGCCCAAGGGGACCGGATAAGCCCAGGGCCAACGCACAACGCGCCCTGCCCGCGCTTATGGCGCGCGGCGGGGCGGACTTGCCTGCATGCGGGCGCAGCGGCCCGCAGCCGCCTACACCATGCCGTCGTCGGCGGTGATGATGGCGCCGTTGATGAATTGCGACTGGTCGGACGCCAGCAGCAGCAGCAGGCCATCCAGGTCCTCGGGCTTGCCCACGCGCTTGCGCGGCAGCATCTGGATCAGCTTCTGGCCGGCGTCGGTGTTCCAGTGATGGTGGTTGATATCGGTATCGATATAGCCGGGGCAGATGGCATTGACATTGATGCCATGGCGCGCCCATTCCAGCGCCATGGCCTTGGTCATGTGCACCACCGAGGCCTTGCTCATGCAGTACACGCCGATCTGCGACAGCACCTTGAGCCCGGCCACCGAGGCGATATTGACGATGCGGGACTGCGGCAGCGGATTGCCGTTCTTCTCGGCCCCCTTGGCGCGTGCGATCATGCGCTTGGCCACTTCCTGCGCCACGAAGAATGCGCCCCGCGTATTGGTGTCGAAGACGAAATCGAAATCGTCGGGCGTCACGTCCGTCAGGCGCTGGGTGGTGGACACGCCCGAGTTATTGACCAGGATATCGATCGCCCCGGCCTCGGTCTCGGCATGCGCCACGGCAGCGCGGATGCTGTCGGGATCGGTCACGTCGAGCCGCACCACATGGGCGCTGCCCCCTTCGGCCTCGATCGCCGCACGCAGCTCCTTGAGCCGTTCGGTGCGCCGCGACGCCAGTATCACTTTGGCGCCGGCGGACGCCAGCACGTGGGCAAAACGCGTGCCCAGACCACTCGACGCGCCTGTCACCAGCGCAACCTTGCCTTCCAGATTGATCGACAATCCCATATTGACCTCTATGTTCGGGAACCCCCGGCGGCGCCTGCCATGGCCGCGTTCACCGGGTGCTCCGCACGAAACTGCCCAGGCGAAATGGAAGGCAGCATATCAAAAAAAAGAACGGTCGTTCCAAAAAAAATCTTGCCTGACCATGGCGAGTCCCGGACAATGCCGGAGATTCTAAGAACTCGGGCCGCAAAGGGAAAGAGGAAAAACGCGCAGACCGCCGCCATCGGCGCCGCCGGTTTCCGATCCCTTGCCCCCTTGTTCCCCCCGATCATCGCATTCCCCGTATCACCGGACACGGCATTTCCCACAATTGCGCGCAAGTTGCCAAGAATAGAGGGTTAGAGACAATGAATCAGCAACAGCTCCTGGAGCAATACGGCCCCCGCGAGGCCATGGAATACGACGTGGTCATCGTCGGCGGCGGTCCCGCCGGCCTGGCCACCGCCATCCGCCTGAAGCAGCTCGCCCAGGAGAAAGGCAGCGAAGTCAATGTCTGCGTGCTGGAAAAAGGCTCCGAGGCCGGCGCCCACATCCTGTCCGGCGCCATCATGGACCCGCGCGCGCTGAATGAACTGTTCCCCAACTGGAAGGAACTGGGTGCCCCGCTCAACCAGCCGGTGACCGAGGACAAGTTCCTGTTCCTGGACGAAACCGGCGGCAAGGGCGCCCCGCTGTTGCCCGAATGCTTCCAGAACCACGGCAACTACATCGTCAGCCTGTCCAATTTCGTGCGCTGGCTGGGGCAGCAGGCCGAAGGCCTGGGCGTTGAGATCTTCCCCGGCTTCCCGGCCGCAGAGGTGCTCTACAACGACGACGGCTCGGTCAAGGGTGTGGCCACCGGCAATATGGGCATCAACAAGGAAGGCGAGCCCACCGAAAACTTCCAGCTCGGCATGGAGCTGCATGCCAAGTACACGATCTTCGCCGAGGGCTCGCGCGGCCACCTTGGCAAGCAGCTGATCGCCAGGTTCAAGCTCGATGCCGGCAAGGATCCGCAGAGCTACGGCATCGGCCTGAAGGAACTGTGGGAGATCGACCCAGCCAAGCACCAGCCTGGCCTGGTAGTGCACACCGCCGGCTGGCCGCTGGACCCGGCCACCTATGGCGGCTCCTTCCTGTACCACATGGAAGACAACAAGGTGGCGGTGGGTTTCGTGGTCGGCCTGGACTACACCAACCCCTGGCTCTCGCCTTTCGAGGAATTCCAGCGCTTCAAGACGCACCCGGAGATCCGCAAGTACTTCGAGGGCGGCAAGCGCATCGGCTATGGCGCGCGCGCCATCACGGCCGGCGGCCTGCTGTCGCTGCCCAAGACGGTATTCCCGGGCGGCGCCCTGGTCGGCTGCGATGCGGGCTACCTGAACGCCTCGCGCATCAAGGGCAGCCATGCCGCCATCAAGACCGGCATGATGGCCGCCGAGGCCGCGTACGAAGCGCTGCAGGCGAACCGCCAGCACGACGAACTCACGGCCTACCCGACCGCCTTCGAGAACAGCTGGCTGCACAAGGAACTGCTGCAGTCGAAGAATTTCAAGCAGTGGTTCAAGAAAGGCCGCACCACCGCCACGCTGATGACCGGCATCGAGCAATGGCTGCTGCCCAAGCTGGGCATCCGCAACCCGCCCTGGACCATCCACCGCGACAAGCCGGACCATGTCTACCTCAAGCCGGCCGCCGAGTGCCAGCAGATCGTCTATCCCAAGCCGGACGGCAAGCTGACCTTCGACCGCCTCAGCTCGGTGTTCATCAGCAACACCAACCACGAGGAAAACCAGCCGGCCCACCTGACGCTGAAGGATGCAAGCGTGCCCGTCAACGTCAACTGGGACAAGTTTGCCGGGCCTGAAAGCCGCTACTGCCCTGCCGGCGTATACGAGTTCGTGCAGAACGACGACGGCAAGGAGCGCCTGCAGATCAACGCGCAGAACTGCGTGCATTGCAAGACCTGCGACATCAAGGATCCCACGCAGAATATCGTGTGGGTGACGCCGGAAGGCGGCGGCGGCCCGAACTACGTGAATATGTAAGCCGGCCCCAGGGCCAGCTAGACGCAGAAGCGGCACCCGATCCGGTGCCGCTTTTTTTGTCTTCTCGGGCCCGCAGGCGGGAGGTCGCTGGCAACACCGGCGAATGCCGGTAGCGCGGCCTGGCGTCCGGCAACGCCAAACGCGCCCCCTACCTGGGCGGCACAGCGCCAGGCTTCAGCCCGGGACCTGCATGCTGGCACTGGCCAGCAACTGTTCGTAGATAAAGCACTGCAACAGCGTCAGCTCGCGTTCGCCGAGCATGTCGAATGCGACGCCGAACACCGGGAAATCGGCATCGGCCGGTGCCGGCAACGGGCTGCGCGCCACGCCGTCGACCATGATCTCACTGTCCAGAGCGGCGGTGCGCAGGTGAAAGCACAAGCGTATCGGCGTGCCGGGCGCCGGCACCGGCCCTGCAAGCTCGACCTGCGCACCGCCGGTGCTCAGGTCTGTCAGCAACACCAGCCGGGACGGCTGGAGGGGGTACGCGGCGTCGGCCTGGGCCCCGTCCGGCGCCTCGTCCGCCGCGCCGCCGCCGGGATCCACCAGGTAGGCAGCCAGCCGGGTCGGCACGCGGGCCGCCTTGCGCACCGGGATCTGTTTCAACTCCGCGGGTGCCGACAAGACCAGGTAACGGAACGGACTGCGGCAGATCGCGGTCACGGTGGACTCGAAACTGAGGATGGCGTGACCGGAGAATCCGCGCAGCAGGATGGTCTCGCCAGGCTGGAGCTGCAATTCCTTTCCGCCCAGTTGCGGCCAGGTCACGAACAAGCCCTGTTCGACGAAACCGATCAGCCGGCTGGCGGCGGCACGTCCGACCTGGCCTTGCGACTTGATCTGCAGCAGCGTGCCGACCTGCAGCCCGAGCGGCCCGACGTGGGCCGGCCGGGCGCCTTCCGCCTGCTCACCCGGCTCGCTGGTGGGACGGCACACGGCGCCATGGCGGAAAACCAGGGCGATATCGCGCTCTTCCGGGATTACGCTGCCGCTTCCGAGCACAAGGTTTCCGCCCTCGTCCAGCAAGGACCAGGGCAAGGGTTGCCCGACCGGGAGATCGTTGGGTGTGAGTGCAATCATGGAAAGAGAGCGGTGTGCGCCCACCTGCGGGGCATGGCGGATCCAACGGCGGCCGCGGGACGGAAGTCCCCCGGCCACCACCTGGCGAGGCGCGCAACACGGGGCACGGCTGCATGAACCCGCCGGAACGCCGCGCGAGGCCGACGGCCATGCGCGTAGTCCGGCAAGAAGCTGCCGCAAGGTACCGTGTGAATAGCGCATCGCATCTGGCTTGCTATCGGCGCATTCACGGCAAACCTTGAGCACGAATCCCGCGCGGGCTGGCCCGCGCCTTGACGCCGGGCCGGTTTGCTCACAGAATTTTGCCGAAATCTGTCTGACAGGCTGCCAAACCAACCCATCCAGCCAGGTATGGCGCATGCTCGGCGCGCCGCAAGGCGGCCCTACCCTGGCCCAGCTGTTCGAACTGCGCATGGTGGTGGAATGCGCTTGCGCGGGAATGGCCGCGCAGCGAGGTAGCGGCAACGACCTGCAAGCCATTCGCGCCGCGCTGGCGGACATGCGCCGGCATGCGGAGGATTTCGCCAGCGCCGCGGCCGCCGGGCCTTTCCGCCAGCCATCGTGCAGGCAGCGCACACCCCGTGCCTCACCGGCCTCGGTCAGCCCCTGAACGCCGCAGTTGGCGTTGGGCTAGCCTTGCCACACCAGGCGCAAGCCAGCCGCAGCAGTCACCGCCGTCCCGGCAACAACGGAAAACAGCAAAGAACAAGAGGAAGACAATGGAGCAAGTGGATTGCGTAGTGATCGGCGCGGGCGTGGTGGGCCTCGCCGTGGCGAGGCAACTGGCCCTGCAAGGCCGCGAGGTCATCATCCTGGAAGCGGAGAACACCTTCGGCACCGTCACCAGCGCGCGCAACAGCGAAGTGATCCATGCCGGCATCTACTATCCGGCGGGCTCGCTCAAGGCGGCGATGTGCGTGCGCGGCAAGGCCATGCTGTACGACTACTGCGCCTCGCGCCACATCAGCCACCGGCGTTGCGGCAAGCTGATCGTGGCCACCACCGACGCCCAGGTCGCCACACTGGAGAGCATCCGGGCCAAGGCCACCGCCAACGGCGTGCATGATATGCAACTGCTCGGCCAGGCCGAGGCGCAGGCGCTGGAGCCAAACCTGCGGTGCCGCGCCGCCCTGCTCTCGCCCTCCACCGGTATTATCGACAGCCATGGCCTGATGCTGGCCCTGCTGGGCGACGCCGAGAACGCCGGCGCCATGCTGGCGGTGCAGTCGCCCGTAGCAGGCGGCGCCGTCACGCCGGATGGCATCCGGCTGGACGTCGGCAGCCAGGATGACGCGGCCGGCACCACGCTGCTGGCCCGTACCGTGATCAACTCGGCCGGGCTCACGGCACCGGCGCTGGCACGCAGCATCGAGGGCATGCCGGCCGGACAGGTGCCGCCGCAGCACTACGCCAAGGGGTGCTATTTCACGCTGGCAGGACGCGCGCCCTTCTCGCGGCTGATCTATCCGGTGCCGGAAGCCGCCGGGCTGGGCGTGCACCTGACCATCGACCTCGGCGGCCAGGCACGCTTCGGCCCCAATGTGCGCTGGATCGACGAGATCGAATACAGCGTCGACCCGGCCGATGCCGACAGCTTTTATGGTGAAGTACGGAATTACTGGCCGGAACTGGCCGACGGCGCGCTGCAGCCGGGCTATGCCGGCATCCGCCCCAAGATCAGCGGGCCGGACGAGCCGGCGGCGGATTTCCGCATCGATGGTCCGGCTATCCACGGCGTACCTGGACTGGTCAACCTGTTCGGCATCGAATCGCCTGGGCTGACCTCCTCGCTGGCGCTGGCCGGGTACGTGGCAGGCCTGGTCTGAGCACGCCGGCGCCCGCCGCCCGTCACCGCGCGGCGGCGGCCTCGGCAGCGGCTTCCGTACGGAAGGTCATCAGCGCGCACAGCGCACCGCCGGCCGCCGCCAGCGCGGCCAGCCCGAAGGTATGGGCCGGGCCCAGCGCCTTCCAGGTCCAGCCCATCGCCAGCCCGCCCAAGGTACCGCCAAGGCCATAGGAAAGGCCGGTGTAGAGCGCCTGTCCGCGGCCCTGCAACGGGCCGGCAAACCAGCGCTGCAGGCGTTTCAGGCTGGCACTGTGATGCGCACCGAAGGTGGCCGCATGCAGCACCTGCACCAGTGCCATCAGCCACGACAGCTTGGCAAGATATCCGGTCAGGCCGAAGCGGATCGCAGCCAGCACAAAGGTGCCGGTCAGGATGGCCCGCAGCGGCACGCTGCCAAACAGGCGCCCCTGGTAGAAAAAGAAAACAATCTCCGCGACCACGCCGATGGTCCACATCACGCCGATGGCGAACTTGCTGTAGCCAAGCTGCTCGAGATATAGCGAATAGAACACGTACAGCGCGGCGTGGGCAAACATCATCAGGAAGGCCGAGCCGAAGAACCACGCCACGTCGGGCCGGCGCAGCAAGGGCAGCGCGGGCGGCGGCCTGACGCGCGGCCCTCCCTCGGGCGCGTCGCGCATGCCGAACACCACCACCAGGAACAGCGCCAGCATGCTGCTCGCCAGCCACGGGAACATCTCCATGCCGAATTGCTCGAACAACGCCCCGCCCAGCAGCACGGCCGCGATGAAGCCGGCCGAGCCGAACATGCGGATGCGCCCGTAGCGGTGGTCAAAGGCGCCGTAGCGGCGCAGCGTGGAGATGGTGAGCGCGTCGCCCAACGGCGACATGGCGCTGGTGATCAGGTTCAGCCCGATCATCATCGCCATCATGCCGCCGTAGCTGGTCACGCCGGGCACCATCAGGAAGGCCAACAGGGCCGTGACGGCAGCCAGGCGCAGCAGGCGCACCCGGGTATGCATCACGTCCGACAGCCAGCCCCAGAAATACGGGCCGACGATGCGGCTGACCTGGAAGCATGCCATCAGCACGCCGATCTGCACCGGGGTAAAACCGCGCCCGGCGAAGAACAGGCTTACATAGGGGGAGATGACGCCGACATAGCCGTAATAGCCGAGGTAAAACAAGCCAAAGCGCGTCTCGGAGACGCGCCCGGCAGCCGGGGCATGGGCGTGCGGTTCCGCCTGCGCCAACTCAGCGCGACTGGCCGGACTGCGGTGACTGGGCAGGAATGCGCGGGGTATCGACCTTGACGTCGCCGCACTGGGCACGGTGGCGCAGCGCGTGGTCCATCAGCACCAGTGCCAGCATGGCTTCGGCGATGGGGGTGGCGCGGATGCCCACGCAGGGATCGTGGCGACCGAAGGTCTCCACCGTGGCGGGCTGACCTGCCTTGTCGATGGATTCGCGCGGGGTGCGGATGCTGGAAGTCGGCTTGATCGCGATCGAAACGGTCACGTCCTGGCCGGTCGAGATGCCGCCCAGCATGCCGCCGGCGTTATTGCCGCGGAACCCTTCGGCGGTGAGCTCGTCGCCATGCACGCTGCCGCGCTGGCTGACGCTGTCAAACCCGGCACCGATCTCCACGCCCTTGACGGCATTGATGCCCATCATGGCATGGGCGATATCGGCGTCGAGCTTGTCGAACAGCGGCTCGCCCAGGCCTACCGGCACATGGCTGGCCACCACCTCGATGCGCGCGCCGACGGAGTCGCCGTCGCGGCGCAGCGCGTCCATATAGGCTTCCAGTTCCGGCACGATCTCGGCATTGGGGGCGAAGAAGGGATTCTGCGGCACTTCCGTCCAGTCCACGAAGGGCACGCGGATCTCGCCCAGTTGCGACATATAGCCCCGGATCTCGGTGCCGTATTGCTCGCGCAGCCATTTCTTGGCCACCGCCGCCGCCGCCACCACCGGCGCCGTCAGGCGCGCCGACGAACGGCCGCCGCCACGATAGTCGCGGATGCCGTATTTTTGCCAGTAAGTGTAGTCGGCATGCCCCGGCCGGAAGGTCTCGACGATATTGCCGTAGTCCTTGCTGCGCTGGTCGGTATTGCGGATCAGCAGGCAGATCGGCGTACCCGTGGTCTTGCCCTCGAACACGCCGGACAGGATCTCGACCTGGTCGGCTTCCTGGCGCTGCGTGACGTGGCGGGAAGTGCCCGGCTTGCGGCGGTCGAGATCGATCTGGATATCGGCCTCGCTCAGTTCCATGCCCGGCGGGCAACCGTCAACCACCGCGCCGATGGCCGGCCCGTGCGATTCGCCGAAAGTGGTGACAGTGAAGAGCAGGCCGAGAGTATTGCCGGACATGATGGGGAACCGCGGAGGGCGTGGGAATTGGAGAACGGGCTACATTGTAAGGCTTTTGCCGCCCGGCTGGCCCGGCCCTGGCGAACGGCGGCACGGCGCCGGACAGCCAGCGCCCGCCGCGGCACCGCCCTCAGGCCGGCACCGGCAACGTCAGGCCGCCTGCGCGGGCGCCAGGTCCGGGTAATACCGGGCCTGCATCCGCGCGACATAGGCGACCAGATTGGGATGGGACTCGGCCGCCGTGCGGATCGGCGTGTCGAACAAAGGGCACAGCGCGCCGGCCATGAAGGCAAAGACGGTGGCGTCGGCGCCGCAGGGCTTGTCGCCCATCAGGTAAGGCTGCCCGCCCAGCACATCGGCCACGGCCGCCACGTCCCGGCTGGCGATCGCGGCCAGGTCGGCCGGGCTATGGCGGCCAAGGCCCTGCGTCCACAGGATGCGACGGATCTTGGCGCGCACGAAGCGCATCGCCAGCCCCCGCAGCGGCCAGGGCACGGAGCGGAAGAACGTGGCCGGGCCCCGCGCGAAATTGGCGTCATGGTTCCAGCGCGCGTCGGCCACCGCCCAGTAGAAGTTGTCTTCCAGCATTTTCTCCACCGCCCAGGCGGTACCGCGCTGGGCGGGCGTCAGCCCGTCGTCCAGGTCGACGTGATAGGTCTTTTCCAGGTGCCAGCGGATCAGCGTGGAATCCGCCACCACACGGCCCTCGTCGTCGAGATAGGGCAGCTTGCCCTTGGGCGCGCGCCGCAGGCCGCCGCGCTCGGCGCGGTACGGCAGCCCCGCGAGCTTGAGCAGCATCTCGGCCTTGGTGACAAAAGGACTGGCATCGGGCAGGCCGAATGCCGGCCCAAAGGTATAGAGCGTGATCATGGTTGCCGACTCCTTTCGCTCGGCGATATCAGGCTGGCCCGGCGACGCGGACGGCGCGTCAGCGCCATTCGCCGCGCAGGCCCTGCACCACCTGCTGCAGGCTTTCCGGCGTGGCAAGCTCCGGCGCGATCGGGTCGCCTACGACCAGCTCGAGCCGGTTGAGGATGCCGCGCCGGAACGGACGCGACATGGCCGACCCGCCCTTGCGGGAAAAGAAGCTGCCCCACAGCCCGCGCAGCGCCATCGGCACCACCGGCACGGGGGTGCGCCGGATGATCTGCTGCACGCCTTGCTTGAACGGGTTGAGTTCGCCGTTTGCCGTGATCTTGCCCTCGGGGAAGATGCAGACCAGGTCGCCCTCGCCGAGCGCCCGCGCCACTTCGTCATAGGCGCGCGCCAGCATCTGCGGATCCTCGTGGGCCGGCGCGATCGGGATCGCCTTGGCCTGGCGGAAAAACCACGACATCAGCGGCACCTTGAAGATGTTGTGGTCCATCAGGAAGCGCACCGGGCGCGGGCTGGCGGCCATCAGCACCACTGCGTCGGCAAAGCTGACATGGTTGCACACCAGCACCGCCGGGCCTTGCGCCGGAATGCGGTCGGCGTTGACGCGCCGCAGGCGGTAGACCGTGTGCACCAGGATCCAGGCGATAAAGCGCAGCAGGAACTCCGGCACCAGGCTGTAGATGTAGATGGCCACCACCGCGTTCAGCAAGCCGACCACCAGGAACAGCTGCGGGATGCTGAAGCCTGCCTGCGTCAGCGCCACCGCCAGCAGCGAGGAGCCGATCATGAAGAAGCTGTTGAGAATATTGTTGGCGGCGATGATGCGCGCCCGGTGGGTCGGCGCGCAGCGGCTCTGGATCAGCGCGTACAGCGGCACGCTGTAGAAACCGCCGAACATCGCCAGCAGGAACAGGTCGGCCAGCACGCGCCAGTGGCGTGGGTCGGCGGCAAAGCCGGCGAGCCCCGACAGTTCGGCATGCTGCTCGCCGTGGCTGGCCAGGAAGAGATCGATCGCGAATACCGTCATGCCGATCGAGCCGAACGGCACCAGCCCGATCTCGACGTGGCGCCCGGACAGCCGCTCGCACAGCAGCGATCCGGTGCCGATGCCGAGCGAGAACACCGCCAGCAAGAGCGTCACCACGTTCTGGTCGCCGCCCAGCACGTCCTTGGCGAAGCTGAAAAACGAGGTCAGGAAGGTGGCGCCCAGGAACCAGAGCCACGAAATGCCCAGCAGGCTGAGGAACACCGTACGGTCGGTGCGCGCCAGCTTGAGGTTGCGCCAGGTCTCGGTGAAGGGGTTCCAGTTGATGCGCAGGTCCGGCTGCGGCGCCGGCGAATCCGGCACGCGCGCGGACACCAGCCGGCCGGCCAGCGCCAGCAGCACGCAGGCGCCGCCGACATAGAACGGACCGACGATCCGTTCGCCGTGCGTGAGGCCAGCCAGCTCGCCGCCCAGCAGCGTGCCGAGCAGGATGGCGACGAAGGTGCCCATTTCCACCAGCCCGTTGCCGCCCACCAGCTCGGTCTCGTCCAGGTGCTGCGGCAGGTAGGCAAACTTGACCGGCCCGAACACCGTCGAGTGCAGCCCCATCAGGAAGGTGCCCAGATAGAGCAGGGCCGCGCTGTGCAGGGCAAAACCGGCCAGGCCCAGCAGCATGATGCCGATCTCCAGCGTCTTCACCAGCCGGATCAGCTTCGATTTCTCGATCTTGTCGGCAATCTGCCCACTGGTCGCCGAGAACAGCACGAAGGGGGCAATAAAGATGGCGGAAATCAGGAACGCTGCACTCTTGGCGTCAACCCCTTCGAACAGCGCGGTATGGTAGGTAACCAGCGAAGTAAAGGCAACCTTGAACAGGTTGTCGTTCATGGCGCCCAGGAACTGGGTCCAGAAGAACGGGGCAAAGCGGCGCTTGCCGAGCAGGCGGAATTGGTTTTGTTGGCTCATTTAGGCAGGAATAGGTGACCCCGGCAAGCCGGACGGGCTTGCTGGCGCCCGGCGGCGACGTCGCTGGCAAGACGCTACCACAGCCGCGGCACGCCATGAAAAGGGATTCTTGCGGCACCCTGCATATTCATCACGACCGCACCCGCCTTGCCGGAGCACGCCTTGGGTCCGGCCGCAGCGGGATATCGGCCCCGACGCGACCCGGCCCTCGCCCCGGCAGGAGGCTCAATCGGTCTTTTCTTCCGGCCAGTCGCGGATATAAGCCTTGAGCATGCGGTTCTCGAAACTCTGCTCTTCCACCACCGCCTTGGCCACGTCATAGAAGGAAATCACACCCATCAGGGTACGGTTGTCCAGCACCGGCAGATAGCGGGTGTGGCGCTCCAGCATCATGCGGCGGACCTCGTTGACGTCGGTTTCCATGGTGCAGGTGAGCGGCGCGTCGTCCATCACCTTGCGCAGGGTGGTGGTGCCGACGGCACCGCCGTTGGCGGCCAGGGTCTTGATGATCTCGCGGAAGGTCAGCATGCCTACCAGTTCGCCGTATTCCATCACCACCAGCGAGCCGATATCGTGCTCCGCCATGGTATTGACCGCGAGCAGCAGTGACGTATCCGGCTTGACCGTAAAGAGCGTGTTGCCCTTGATTTGCAGGATGTCGCTGACTTTCATGATGGTCTCCGCTGGCTGAATCTGCTGTTTTGCTATTTGTTGCCCGCCGCTGCCGGCACGGCCTGATGCGCCGATCCTAGCCGAAACCAGCCGCCCAAGTAAAGCGCGGGCCGCGCCAAAACTGCCGGAGCGGTTTGCCATGCGTGCCGGCGGCAGCGGATGCTACGATGCGCACCGGAGACAACTCTTGCCCTTGAAGCCATGTCTGGTACCCGATTCGACACACTCGCGCTGCATGCCGGCGCCGCCCCCGACCCCGCCACGGGGGCCAGGGCCACGCCTATCCACCTGACGACCTCCTTCGTCTTCCGCGACAGCGAGCATGCTGCTTCGCTATTCAATATGGAGCGCGCGGGCCATGTCTACTCGCGCATTTCCAACCCGACCGTGGCCGTCTTCGAGGAGCGCGTCGCCGCCCTGGAGAACGGCGCTGGCGCGATCGGCGTGGCCTCCGGCCAGGCCGCGCTGCACCTGGCGGTGGCCACCCTGATGGGCGCGGGCTCGCACGTGGTGGCGTCCAGCGCCCTGTACGGCGGCTCGCACAACCTGCTGCACTACACGCTGCGCCGCTTCGGCATCGAGACCACCTTCGTGCAGGCGCGCGACATCGACGCCTGGCGCGCGGCGATCCGGCCGCAGACCAGGCTGCTGTTCGGCGAGACCCTGGGCAATCCCGGGCTGGACGTGCTCGACATCCCGACCCTGGCCCAGCTCGGCCAGGAGAACGGCATCCCGCTGCTGGTGGACTCCACCTTCACCACGCCCTACCTGCTCAAGCCGTTCGATCACGGCGCCGGCCTGCTCTACCACTCGGCCACCAAGTTCCTGGGCGGCCACGGCACCACCATCGGCGGGGTCCTGGTGGAAGGCGGCACCTTCGACTTCGAAGCCTCCGGGCGCTTCCCCGAACTGTCGGAGCCGTATGCCGGTTTCCACAACATGGTGTTCACCGAGGAGAGCACGGTGGCGCCCTTCCTGCTGCGCGCCCGCCGCGAAGGCCTGCGCGACTTCGGCGCCTGCCTGAACCCGATGGCCGCCTGGCAACTGCTACAGGGCATCGAGACGCTGCCGCTGCGCATGGCCCGGCATGTGGAGAACGCGCGCCGCGTGGTGCAGTTCCTGGTGTCGCACCCGATGGTCGAGTCGGTCGCCTATCCGGAACTGGAGTCCCACCCGGACTACGAACTCGCCAAGCGCCTGCTGCCGCGCGGCGCGGGCGCCGTGTTCAGCTTCAACCTCAAGGGCAACCGTGCCGCGGGCCAGCGCTTTATCGAAAGCCTGGCGCTGTTCTCGCACCTGGCCAATGTGGGCGACGCCCGCTCGCTGGTGATCCATCCCGCCTCCACCACGCACTTCCGCATGGACGCCGCGGCGCTGCAGGCGGCCGGCATCGGCGAAGGCACCATCCGCCTGTCGGTCGGCCTGGAAGACCCGGACGACCTGATCGACGACCTCAAGCGCGGCCTCAAGGCCGCCGAGCGCGCCATGAACGGCAAGGGAGGGCAAGCCTGATGGAACTGACGATCGCAGGCCGCAAGGCCTATGCCTATACCGGCGGCAAACCCTTCGATCCCGCCCTGCCCTGCGCCGTGTTCGTGCACGGCGCGCAGAACGACCACAGCGTCTGGGCCCTGCAGACGCGCTGGTTCGCCCACCACGGCTTCAGCGTGCTGGCGGTGGACCTGCCGGGGCACAACCGCAGCGAGGGCGAGCCGCTCAAGACGGTCGAAGCCATGGCCGACTGGGTGATCGAACTGGTGCGCGCGGCCGGCGTGACCGCCCCTGCGCTGGTGTTCGGGCACAGCATGGGATCGCTGATCGCACTGGAAACCGCGGCGCGCCACCCGGACGCGGTGCGCGGCATCGCCCTGCTTGCCACGGCCTATCCGATGAAGGTCGCCGACACCTTGCTCGATGCGTCGCTCAACCGCGTGGACCAGGCCATCGCCATGGTCAACGCCTGGTCGCACTCCAGCCTCGCCAACAAGCCTTCCTCGCCGGGCCCGGGCTCGTGGATGCAGGGCGGCAGCCAGCGCCTGATGGAAAGGGTGGCGCAGCGCAATCCCGAAGGCCACGTCTTCCATAACGACTTCTCGGCGTGCAATGCCTACGCCAACGGAGATGCCGCGGTGGCGGCCGTGCGCTGCCCGACGCTGTTCATCACCGGCAGCAAGGACATGATGACCTCGCCCAAGGCCGCGCAGGCACTGGCGGCAAAGATGGCCTCGGCCAGCACCGTCACGGTGCCCTGCGGGCATGCGCTGATGGGCGAAAAGCCGGACGAGGTGCTGGATGCGCTGGCAGCGTTTGCGCGCAAGGCGGTGGCTGCGGGTTGAATGCCTCGGCATAACGAGCGCCCACCCGCTCCCGCAGTCGGGGAGCAAACCGACGCAAGACAATGACATGTGAGGCCCGTACCGGGCCACACCCACGGCGATGCGAAGCGAGCCGTGGAGGTTCGCCTCCCCGTATGCGGCGAGGGATCTTTCGCCGCATACGGGTCGCCTTCTTTGCCTGCGTTCCTGGCAAGACAGGAACGCAGGTCGTCTCCCCGAAGGGGAGGCGAAACGGGCTTTGGTCTTGAAGGTGGAAAGCCCGGCAATCGCGAAGCCTGCCCCGATTCTCACCCTCCCGGGAAGATCCCCACTAGACACGTCCCCTCCGCCAGCTAGACTGGAATCCCCACGAACCACCGCAGGAGACCGCCATGTCCCAGGCCCACCCCCGTGAGTTCGAGAACTTCGCCGCCTTCTACCCGTTCTACCTGAACGAGCACCGCGACCGCACCTGCCGCCGCCTGCATTTCGCGGGCTCCACGGTGGCCTTGCTGTGCCTGCTGGCACTGATCCTCAGCGGTAACTGGTGGTGGCTGGCGGCTGCCGTGGTCTCGGGCTATGCCTTCGCCTGGGTCGGCCATTTCGTCTTCGAGAAGAACCGCCCCGCCACCTTCCGCCATCCGCTCTACAGCCTGATGGGGGACTGGGTGATGTACGGCGACATCTGGCGCGGCAGGATTCCCTTCTAGACAGGACAGGAAGTACGGGCGCTCAGACCTGGCCGTGCCAGCCGGGCGGCACCACTTCCAGCGTACGGCGCGCGGGATCGGCCGGACGGCCTTGGGCCGTCGGCGCCGCCGGCTCTCCCACCGGCCGATCCTGCTGTGGCTGGCGCCGGAATACTGCCTCCAGCGGCTGGTCCAGGCGCGGGTTGTCCAGCACCTGCTTGAGCGCGTCGGCGCCTTGCAGCTGCTGCGCCAGCGCTGTACGCGGCAGGCGCGGCAGGTTCAGCACCAGCCGGTCGTGCAGCGTACGCAGCGTTACCTGACCGGGATCGCACAGGAGCGCCCAGTGCGCCTGGCCGCGCTCCTGCGCCAGTTTGCCCACCAGGTGCATGGCCTTGAGCTTGCCCAGCAGGCCCGACAGGTAATCGGCCTCCACCCTCAGCTTGCGGCCCAGATCGAGCTCGCCGACGCTGCGCGGCACCTCGTCGCGCGCCCGGTAGAGCAGGTAGAGCACGCCCAGCGCATCGAAGAACTCGCTGCCGGCAAAGGTGCGGCGCCGCCAGTAGCCCTGCCGGATCACCGGCAGGTTGGCGGCGATGGTGGCGCCAAGCAGCGTCACCAGCCAGCTCAGGTAGATCCACAGCAGAAAGATCGGCAGCGCGGCGAAGGTGCCATAGACCGCGGTATAGGTGGGAATATGGGTGACGAAGTAGCCGAAACCGCGCTTGGCCAGCTCGAAGGCCAGCGCCGCCACCAGGCCCGCGGCGATGGCGTCGCGCCACTCCACGCTGGCGTTGGGCACGGCGGTGTAGAGAAAGGCGAAGGCCAGCGCCGACAGCAGCACCGGCGTCAGGCTGACCACCAGCCCCAGCCCGAATGGCATGGTGCCGACGTAGCCGGCCGAGACCGAGATCAGGTAGGAGCTGATCGACAGGCTGGCGCCGATCAGCACCGGGCCGAGCGTCAGCACCGCCCAGAACACCAGCACCCGCTGCGCCAGCGGGCGGCGCTGCTTGACCCGCCAGATCGCATTGAGCGCGTCCTCCACCGTCAGCATGGTCAGCACCGAGGTCACCATCAGCCCGCCCAGGCCCACGGCGGTGAGACCCTTGGCGTTCTTGGCGAACTGGCCCAGGTAGCTGGTAATGGAATTGCTGACGTTGCCGGGAATCAGGTTCTGGAACAGGAAGGACTCGGTGGCGCTGCGGAAATCGCGGAACACCGGGAAAGCCGCCAGCAGGGCGAAGGCCACCGTCAGCACCGGCACCACTGCCAGCACGGTGGTGAAGGTCAGGCTGGCCGAGACCTGCGGCAGGCGGTCTTCGCCGGCGCGGCGCAGCGCGTAGCGGGTCAGCGCGCGCAATTTCTGCAGATTCCATTCCCTGCGCAGGCGGACGATGCGAGCGGTGAACATGCGGGGGCAAACTCCTTGCTGATTCAGTGACATGCCCCGCCGGCAGGCCGCGCCGGGGCCACATCTATAATACGCGCATTGCCCTGCGCGCCGCGCAAGACACCAACCCGGCCTGCCCCTGGGAGCGCCCATCCTGACGCCCCGCGTGCATGCGCCGCAGCCTCGTCCATGACCGAAATCCTAGTTCTCTTCTACAGCCGCCACGGCAGCACCCACAAGCTGGCCGAGCTGATCGCCGCCGGCATCGACAGCGTGCCCGGCGCGCAGGCTCGCCTGCGCACGGTACCGCCGGTTTCCACCGTCAGCGAAGCCACCGCGCCGGATATCCCGGCGCAAGGGCCGCCGTATGCGGAACTGCGCGACCTGGAGGAATGCGCGGGCCTGGCGCTGGGCAGCCCGACGCGCTTCGGCAATATGGCCGCGCCGATGAAGTACTTCCTCGATGGCACCGTGGCCCAGTGGCTCTCCGGCGCCCTCGCCGGCAAGCCCGCCTGCGTGTTCACCGCCACCGGCAGCCTGCACGGCGGCCAGGAAACCACCCTGCTGTCGATGATGCTGCCCTTGCTGCACCACGGCATGCTGATACTCGGCCTGCCGTATACCGAAAGCGCCCTGATGACCACCGCCGGCGGCGGCACGCCCTACGGCCCCAGCCACCACGCGCACGTGGACAACAGCGCGCCGGTATCCGACGACGAAGCCACGCTTGCCCGGGCCATGGGCAAGCGCCTAGCCGAAACCGCGCTGCGCCTGGCCGGCGGGAGCCGCACATGAGCGCCGCCCCGAACCCCGCGGCACCGCCGGCCGCGCGCGCCACCGACGGCGCGCTGCACAATGCCGCGCTATACCGCCTGAGCGCGGGCAGCCTGATCGCACTGATCCTGCTGTGCATCGGCTGGGAATGGTTCCTGGCGCCGCTGCGTCCCGGCGGCTCCTGGCTGATCCTGAAATTCCTGCCGCTGCTGCTACCGCTGCGCGGCGTGCTGACCCGCAACCGCTATACCATGCAGTGGTCGTCGATGCTGATCCTGCTGTTCTTCACCGAAGGCATCGTGCGCGCCACCAGCGACCGGCCGCCATCGTCCACGCTGGCGTGGATCGAGGTGGCACTGACGCTGTTGTTCTTTTTTGGCACCATCCTGTACCTGCGCCCCTACAAACGCCGCGCCAAGGCGCAGCAGCCCGCCAAGCCGGGCAAATAAGGACGAGCAAGCAACCCGGCGCAAGCCCGCACCAAGCCGCAACCATCCTCTTTCTCCTGATTCGCGCGGCGGTCGCCATCGCGGCCGCCCTCCTGGACCCACCGCCATGACCGCCTCGCACCTCGATTCCTTCCTCGCCCTCTGCCGCGCCGCCCTGGGCGAGCAGCACGTGCTGACCGACGCCGCCGACAAGGCCCCCTTCCTCACCGACTGGCGCAAGCGCTACACCGGTGAAGCGGTAGCGGTGCTGCGCCCCGGCTCCACCGAAGAAGTGGCCGCCGCCGTCCACGCCTGCCACGCGCACAAGCTGGCCGTGGTGCCGCAAGGCGGCAATACCGGGCTGTGCGGGGGCGCCACGCCATCCGCCGGGGTGGAATCGGTAGTGATCTCGCTGCAGCGCCTGAACCGGGTGCGCCAGGTGGACCCGCTCAACAACACCATCACCGTGGAAGCCGGCGTGATCCTGCAGCAGTTGCAGGACGCCGCGCGCGAGCATGGACGGCTGTTCCCGCTGAGCCTGGCGGCCGAAGGCAGCTGCACCATCGGCGGCAACCTCGGCACCAATGCTGGCGGCACCGGCGTGCTGCGCTACGGCAACACGCGCGAGCTATGCCTGGGGCTGGAAGTGGTCACGCCCGCCGGCGAGATCTGGGACGGCCTGCGCGGCCTGCGCAAGGACAACACCGGCTACGACCTGCGCGACCTCTTCATCGGCGCGGAAGGCACGCTGGGCATCATCACCGCCGCCGTGATGAAGCTCTACCCGCTGCCGCGCGCACGCGTCACCGCGCTGGCCGCGGTCGCCAATCCGCGCGCCGCGCTGGCCCTGCTGGCCATCGCCCAGCAACGCGCCGGCGCCATGCTGACCGGCTTCGAGCTGATGTCGGAGATGTGCCTGTCGCTGGTCACCACGCATTACCCGCAGTTGCGCTATCCCTTCGATCGCGCGCATGCCCAGGTGGTGCTGCTGGAGCTGTCGGACAACGAGAGCGAAGACCATGCTCGCGGGATTTTCGAAGCGCTGATGGAAACCGCATTCGAAGCGGGCGTGGTCGAGGACGCGGTGGTCGCGGCGTCGGTGCAGCAGTCGCGCGACTTCTGGAACCTGCGCGAACACATTCCGCTCGCGCAGGTGGACGAAGGCAAGAACATCAAGCACGACATCGCCGTGCCGATCTCGCGCATCGCCGATTTCATCGACACCACCGACGCCCTCATCCAGCAAGCCTTCCCCGGCGCGCGCATGGTCACCTTCGGCCATCTCGGCGACGGCAACCTGCACTACAACGTATCGCCGCCCGCGGGCGAAAGCCACGACGCCTTCCTCGACAACGCGCCAGCCGTCAACCTGATCGTGCATGACAGCGTGCACGCCCATCGCGGCTCGATCTCCGCCGAACACGGCCTGGGGCAGCTCAAGCGCGAAGAGAACCGGCGCTACAAGAGCGAGGTCGAACTGGCGATGATGCGGGCGGTCAAGCAGGCGCTGGACCCGCTGGGCCTGATGAACCCGGGCAAGGTGATCTGAGCGGGAACCGGCGCCGGCGGGCTGGCATGCCCAGGCATGCCTGTTGGCTATCGGCTGCTATCGGGGCGCCGGAATTTCCACCACCTCCCAGCCCTCCTTGCGGTCGGCCAGGAATTGCATCAGCGAGTCGACGGTCACGGTCCTGATGCGATCCGAGAAACGCAGCTCGTTGGGATGGTCGTCGAAGGCTACGCTGGCCTTGAACACGCGGCCGCCAAGACGCTTGAAGGTGCCGACCTTCATCTCGGAAGGCTGGTAGCCGACCAGCTTGAGCCAGGACTGCGCCTGTTCGCGATTGACGATCTTCACGTCCCTGGCCTCCACCGTGGCCAGTGTCTCCAGCACCCAGGAGTTGGAATTCTGGTAACGCGTGGAGAATGGGTAGGCGACCAGGCTGTAGTCCGCATCGTGCACCGCGCGCAGCGCCGCGGCATCCTGCAGGCGCGGCAGCAGGCGTTCGGCGATCGGCTTCGGCGGAATCACCAGGACCGAATTGAACGCGAACATATCGTCCAGGAAGAAATTGCCGACGCCCTCGTACCACAGGTCCGACTGCGCGGTGCCGCAGCTATTGAGCAGATGGGCGATGCGCCAGGGCGCGCCCGGCGCGCTGCGGTAGATGAAGCCGGCATGGCTGTACTTCAGCCCGTAGCTGGACAGGTCCTGCCCTACCCGCCCCAGCAGCGCCACGTTGTCCTGGCGCTTGTCCATTTCGGCCGTCACCTTTTGCGCTGCGGCCATGGCCTTGCGCAGCGTATCCGGGCTGAGCGCCGCATCTTCGCAACTCTGCCCCGCCGACGCCAGCAGGGGCACCAGCAGCAAGGCGAGCAGGGATCCGGTGCGGCCGATCCACCCGGAAATCATGGCGCGCGCCTTCATGGCTTCGCGGCCGAGGGAACGCGCTCGCGATACAGCAAGGCCTCGCCGAGCGTGTTGGGGATGAAGGCAAGCACCTTGCCGGATGCCACCAGCAAGGTGCCGGTCGAATCGGCGACGGCGTTCACGGTGGCCCCGACCGAGACGCCCAGCTTCTCGAACCCGCTCCTGGCGATCTTGACCGAAACCTTGCCTGCGCCGCTAGCGGCGTCGAGGATCAGCTCGACGGTGTCCTGCGCCCCCTGGCCGATGCCGGATACGATGAAAACACTGCCGAAGCCCGCCAGCGCGGAGCCCTGCAACGGCCCCGCGCCACCGGCGCTGCCCGCCACGCTGGCGACAGGCGCGGCCAGGATCGACAAGGTGCCGACCGAAACCTGCTCCGACCCGCCCATATTGCCCGTGGACTGCGCAATGGCCGGGGCCACGCACAGCGAAGCGCCGGCCAGGACCAGCCATGCCGGGATCATCCGTGCCAAAAACTTGCCTTCATATAATTTCATTGTTCTTTTCCGCTTGGAAATATGACCGTCCATTGTAAAGGGAAATCCACTTTTTCCACTTCAATGTGAATGGAAGCAAACTTTTTCCGCTCGTCGCAATGGATCAGCCTGGATGTTTGCAAGCAGAATCATGCAGGATTGGCGTCCTCCCATAAGTGGGATTTTTCCGCAGGCACGCCTCGCGACACCGGCATCAAGCTGGCAGCAGATGATTCCTACTCTCGCTGCCTGGGAAACGATTGAATACGATCGGATGCGATCGGCAAGGTCGGCGTGACGGACGCGCGATCCGCGACTTCGTGGAAGCCACGGTCCTGCTGGCCCGTGGCACGCCCGCCGGCTTCAGGCGCCAGCGCGGCGATATGCCGCCAGGAAACCTGCCAGCGACAGCAGCAACGCGGCGCAGAACCGGTTCATGACGCGCAGGCCTTGCCGCGTCAGGGCCTTGGCGGCACGCGCGCCCCCCGCGGCGTATGCGGCCATCACGACCAGATCGAGAGCGGCCGAGACAAGCGCGAGTGCCAGGTATTGAGGTGCCTGTGCCTGCGCGGTATCGATGAACTGCGGCAAGAAGGCCGAGAAAAACAACAGGCCCTTCGGATTCGAGAGCGCCACCAGCAAGCTGCGCATGAACGCCCGGCGCGGCGAGAGGCTGGCGCCGCCCACCACCAGTTCGCCCGGGCTTGCCCGCCATAGCTGCGCCGCCAGCCAGACCAGGTAGACGACACCGATCCACTTGACGGCGGAGAACAACACCTCCGACGCGGCCAGCAAGGCGCCCAGGCCGATGCCGACGGCACCGATCAACAGGAGGTCGGACAGTGCGGCGCCCAACATGCCCATGCCTGCGATACGCCAGTTCCGCGACGTGCCATTGGCCAGCGCCAGCAGCATGGTCGGCCCAGGCATCACCGTTACGGAAAAGCAGGCAACCGAGTAGAGCAGCAGCATCGACAGTGTCATGGTGTTTGAGTCCGGCGGA
The DNA here is from genome assembly GCF_057798855.1 of Cupriavidus sp. 96C5-1. Taxonomy (NCBI): domain Bacteria; kingdom Pseudomonadati; phylum Pseudomonadota; class Betaproteobacteria; order Burkholderiales; family Burkholderiaceae; genus Cupriavidus; species Cupriavidus sp. 96C5-1. The sequence goes on from NZ_JBYOJU010000049.1 coordinate 57,111, forward strand.
AGGTCTGACAGAGCGCTACTTTACCTCGGTTGGCGAGTTCCGAATGGCTGCCGCGAACGCGCGCCGAGCCAGCGATCCAGCTAAACGTCCAGCAACTCCGCAATATGCTGGTCCTTCAGCTTGACGTAATTGGCCGCCGTATAGCGGAAGAAGCCGCGTTCCTTCTCCGTCAGCGGCCGGGCCTGCCTGGCGGGGCTGCCCACATAGAGATGCCCGCTCTCGAGCGCCTTGCCTGGCGGCACCACGCTGCCGGCGCCGAGAATCACCTCGTCCCCGATCACGGCGCCGTCCATCACGATGGTACCCATGCCGATCAGGATGCGGCTGCCGATGGTGCAGCCATGCAGCAGCGCCTTGTGGCCGATCGTCACATCTTCGCCGATCGTGAGCGGAAAGCCGTCGGGATTGAAGGGGCCGGCATGGGTGATATGCAGCACGCTGCCGTCCTGCACGCTGGTGCGCGCGCCGATGCGGATGCGATGCATATCGCCACGGATGGTCACCATCGGCCAGATGGAACTGTCGGCGCCAATCTCGATGTCGCCGATCAGCACGGCAGTCGGGTCGACGAACACGCGGTCGCCAAGTTGGGGGGCTTTGCCCTGGAAGCTGCGAATGGTCATGATGGGAACCTGGATCCGGAAAGGCGCAAGTCAAACGCCCGCCACTGGCACGGGACTGTTGACCGTTGACTGTTGACTGTTGCGCCGATTGAACTCGCACATTATCACAGCAACACCCTTTCCCTTCCTGGCACTTGGGCACGGTCGCCGCAGACCTGGCGCTGACCATCGGCGCACGAGGCGGCGTCTATATCGGCGGCGGCCTGCCATTAACGAGCGCGTCAGACTATCGGGAACGGAATCTCGACCCGCCGCGACGGCGCACTGCGGCGAGGTGTCCTGGGAGATTGGGCGACAGCGTGGGCTTGGCGTTTCATAACGCCTATGACTTGATCTGCAATGCAGAACTGCCAGGGTGGGCGTCTTCCTCCAGCATGGCAAGCGCGCCGACGATGAGTGCGTGCATGCCCTGAACAAGCTCCGCCTCCATCTCGGCTTCTTCCGCCACGCGGTCTGCCTCCACAACAGGTTCTCGGCCTGCTACCGAATATACCGTGTCGGCCACGGCAATGCAGTGGAATGCGATCGTCGCAAGCAGCCAACGTGCCTGCGCCTTTGAGATGCCGTAGGCCCGCGCGATATGGCTCTGGTGCCCGTCGATTTTGGCGAGCATGGGCTGTGTTGCAGCCAACCTGCGGATCACGTACGGCGTCAGCCCAGGGTGTGCCTTGACGAACTCCCGTACCGATGTGGTGAACACGATCAGGTAATCCTTCAATCCGCCACGTCCCTTGCCGCAAGCCTGCGGAATCTGCCAGCGGCTGAAGATCTCCTCGGCGACCAGGCGCTTGAGTTCCACAAGACTCGGCACGTGCTTGTAGAGCGCCATATGGCTGACCCCGAGTGCGGCGGCAACGCCGACGAAGGTGATGTTCGGCAAGCCGATCTCAATGCCCGCGTCGGCGATCCGTTCGCGTGTGATGGTACGAGGACGCCCGCGCGCCGAAGGTCGTTGTGGCGGTTTCATGTTTGTTCCTTGATCGCTGGTGACAGCCATGTAGCCACCTTGCCAGCCTTTCGTCAATTAGTTTATAGTTATGCAACTAATTATCATTTCGATTCACCGGAATCCTCCGTGACCGACCCATCGAGCGCCTTGGAAGGCAGCAACCCCTCGGCCGCCATTCTGCGCGACGCCAACCATGACCGTGGCTTGCTCGAGGTCGATGCCACCGAGCGGCCTGCGTGGATGGGGTCTCGCCTTGTCGTTCGCAAGACGGGGTGAGAGCCATCCCATCATTCTGAATCTCTGGACGTTCCTTTTTCATGAACACTCGTGACGCGGCCGCGGCCGAACCCAAGAGACCCGGCCCGATCAGCCGGGTATTGAACCCCATCCGTGGGCAACTGATCGTCGCCGCGGTACTGGCCGGCGTGGGCGCCATGCTCACGCTGGTGCCGCTGGCCGGCATCGCGCATATCGCGAAGATCGTCCTCGGCGGCGCCGACATCGCGGCGGCGGCACGGGCGCAAGTGCAGAGCGAAGTCTGGTGGATCGTCATTGCCAGCGTGGCGAGCCTGTTCGTCGGCATGGCGCTGGTGTCCGCTGGGGAACTGACCGCCCACCTGGCCGACAACCGCATCACCCATCACCTGCGCCTGGCGGCCACGCAGCGGCTGGCCCGGGTGCCGCTGGGCTGGTTCACCAGCCGGGCGTCGGGCGAGGTCAAGCAGGCCATGCAGGACGACATCGGCACGCTGCACAGCCTGACCGCGCACTTCTACACGACGCTGGGACGCGCCGTGGGCGCCATCCTGATCTCGGTCATCTACCTGTTCGCGATGGACTGGCGCATGGCCATGGTCTCGATCCTGCCGTTCCCGGGCTTCTTCCTGTTCTTCGGCAGGGCCATGAAGGCCAGCGGGGCGAACATGAAGGAATTCGTCGGCGGGCTGGGACGCATCAACAACGCGGTGGTCGAGTTCGTCAACGGCATTCCCGTGGTCAAGTCCTTCGGCGCAAGCGGCAAGGCGCACGGCGGCTACCGCGAGGCAGTCGATGCCTTCGCCCAAGCCTTCGCCGGTTTCACCCGTCCCCTCGTGGGCTCGATGGCCAACGCCAACGCGATGATCGCGCCGGTGGCGGTGCTGGGCGTGGTGCTGGTCTTCGGCACGCTGTTCGTGAGCCTGGGCTGGATTGCCCCGGTGGACGTGCTGCCGTTCGCTCTGGTGGCACCGGGCCTCTCCGCGCCGTTGCTGCTGCTGCACTACATCACCCATGACCTGAACCATGCCACCGGTGCCGCCCAGCGCGTGCAGGCGCTGCTGGAGACGCCTGTGCTGGAGCAGCCGGCGCCCGATATGCGGCAGTTGCCCACGGGCACCGAAATCCGCGTCGAGCACGTCGGCTACGCCTACGACGCGCAGAACAAGGTGCTGTCGGACGTCAGCTTCACCCTCAAGCCCGGCACGGTGACCGCCATCGTCGGCGCGTCCGGTGCCGGCAAATCGACCCTGGCCCGGCTGCTGCTGCGCTTCTTCGACCCGACCGACGGGCGCATCACGCTCGGCGGCGTGGATTTGAGGCATATCGAGACCTCGGATCTGTACCAGCGCATCGGTTTCGTGCTGCAGGAGGTGCGCCTCATCCACGCCAGCGTGCGCGAGAACATCGCGCTGGGCCGGCCCTCGGCCAGCCAGCAGGAGGTCGAGGACGCCGCGCGCGCCGCGAACATTCATGAGCGAATCTTGAATCTGCCGCGCGGCTACGACTCGGTGGTCGGCGAAGACGCGCTGCTCTCCGGTGGCGAGCAGCAGCGCGTGAGCATCGCCCGTGCCGTGCTGCTCGATCCGTCCGTGCTCGTGCTCGACGAAGCCACCGCGGCCGCCGACGCCGAGAACGAGGTGGCGATCCAGGACGCGCTGTCGCGCTTCGCGCGAGGCCGCACGCTGCTGGTCATTGCACACCGGCTCGACACGGTGATGCACGCCGACCACATCATCGTGATCGAGAACGGCACGATCCACGAGCAAGGCCGCCACGCCGAGCTGATCGCGCGCGAAGGCCGCTATGCGCGGCTATGGACGCTGGGCGGCTATGAAGAACCCCAGGATCAGGCGGTGCCGTCATGCTGAAAACCTTCGTTCAACTGCTGGGCGACGATGCGCCCGTCTTCCGCCGCTACGCCTGGATGGCCGTGTTCTATGGCCTGCTCAGCGGGCTGACCATCACCACGCTGGTGCCCATTCTCAGCCGCCTTCTGGCCGGCGATACGCGCGGCGCGGCGCTGTGGCTCATCGTGCTGCTGGCCGGCATGACGGCCTGCTGGGGCTGGCGGCGCAAGGTGGAGAAGGCCGGCGTGCGCGTGGGTGTCGCCGTCCTGCAGGGCGCGCGCCAGCGCATCGGCGACCACGTTGCGCGCCTGCCCGTCGGCTGGTTCACGCCGGAGAACAGCGCCCGGCTTGGCCATGTCATCACGAACGGCATGATGGCAGTGGCCCAGCTTCCCGCACACGTGTTCACGCCGGTGATCAGCGGCGCCGTGACGCCGGTGGTGATCGTGGCCGCGCTGTTCGCGCGGCACTGGCCGATGGGCCTGATCGCGCTGCTGGCGCTGCCGATCCTGATCGGCGCGTTCCTGATCGCCGCTCGCCTGGGCCTGCGCGCCGACCACACCTTCCATCGCCACTTCGCCCACACCAGCCAGCGCATGGTCGAGTTCGCCCAGGCCCAGTCGGTACTGCGCGCGTTCAACGGTGGAGGCGGCAGCACGCGCTTGCTTGAACAGGCCATCGACCAGCAACGCCACTCCGGCACGCGGCTGATCTATCTGTCGGCGGCGTCCACGGTGCTCAACGCCTGGGTCGTGCAGGCCGTCTTCGCCGCGTTGCTGATCGCCGCCGCGTTGTGGCTCAACGCCCACCTGGGCGGCGCGCTGGAAGCGGACTCGGTGGTCGCCGTCATCGTGGCGCTGCTGCTGGCCAACCGCTATATCGATCCGCTGCTGGACGTGGCCGGCTATTGCGAGGTCCTGCGCGGCGCGCGCGGCCAGCTCGACGCGGTGCGCGAGATCCTTGCGGTCAAGCCTTTGCCGGAACCGGACCAGCCGCAGGCACCGCGTGATGCGTCGATCGAGCTGCGCGAGGTGAGCTTCCGCTACACACCGGATCAACCCGATGTGCTGAAGGGCGTGAACCTGCGCATCGAGCCGGGCAGCATGGCCGCGCTGATTGGCGCCTCCGGATCGGGCAAGACCACACTGGTGCGGCTGATCGCACGCTTCTTCGATGTGAGCCAGGGCAGCGTACTCGTCGGTGGCGTGGACGTGCGGCAGATGTCCAACGCGCAGCTGGCCGGCCAGATCAGTCAGATCTTCCAGGACAACTACCTGTTTGCGGGCAGCATTGCCGACAACATCCGCATCGGCAAACCCAATGCCAACGATGCCGAGATCATGGAAGCTGCGCGGCAGGCCGGCGTGGCCGAGATCATCGAGCGCCTGCCGCAGGGCATCGACACCCCGGTCGGCGAAGGCGGCGCACGCCTGTCGGGCGGCGAGCGCCAGCGCATCGCCATCGCCCGCGCGCTGATCAAGGACGCGCCCATCCTGCTGGTCGATGAGGCCACCGCCGCGCTGGACGCGGAGAACCAGGCAGCCATCGCCGAGGCGCTGGCGCGTCTGCGCGGCAAGCGCACGCTGATCGTCATCGCGCACCAACTCTCGACGGTGGCAATGGCCGACCAGATCGTGGTGCTCGATGGCGGCAAGGTCGTCGAGCAGGGTTCGCCCACGCCATTGCGCGCGAGCCAGGGGCGCTACGCGCACTTCCTGGCCCAGCGCCGGGCCGCCAGGGGCTGGCGTATCGCGGCGGCGTCGAACGGAGACCGCCGCTGATGCGCGCACCTTGGCTTGGATTGTTCGCCATCCTCTGCGGCGCCTCGCTGCTGGTCGGCGCCCGGCAGATGGCGTGGTCGCAGCTGTTCTCGCTGTCGGGCGATGCCTGGCTGACGCTGACAGCCAGCCGCCTGCCCCGCCTGGCGGCGCTGGTGCTGACTGGCGTGGGCCTGTCCGTCTGCGGCGTGATCCTTCAGCAGATCGTTCGCAACAAGTTCGTCGAACCGGCCACCTCGGGCGGACTGGATGCGGCCAAGCTCGGCATCCTGGTGTCGATGACGCTGGCGCCCGCCGCCGGCACGATGGGCCGGATGCTGTTCGCGCTGGTCTTCTGCTTCGCCGCGAGCCTGGTCTATGTGGCGATCATCCGCCGCATCAAGTTCAAGAACACCGTCCTCGTGCCGGTCATCGGCCTCATGTACGGCAGCGTGCTGAGTGCCGTGGCCGAGTTCTACGCCTACCGCTACAACATCCTGCAGAGCATGCAGGGCTGGCTGCTCGGCGATTTCTCCAAGGTGGTCCAGGGCAACTACGAGATCATCTACCTGATCCTGCCGATCGTCGCGGTCACCTACCTGTATGCGCACCGCTTCACCGTGCTCGGCATGGGCGAAGGCATGACCACCAGCCTGGGGCTGAGCTATTCGGCAACGGCGGCGCTGGGCCTGATGCTGGTGGCGGTCACCGTGTCCGCAACGGTCATCACCGTCGGCGCGATCCCCTTCGTCGGGCTGGTCATCCCCAACCTGGTCGCGCTGCATCACGGCGACAACCTGGGCCGGACGCTGCCCATCGTCGCTCTGGGCGGCGCGTCGCTGCTGCTGGCCTGCGACATTCTCGGCCGCCTGCTCATCTACCCGTTCGAGGTGCCCATCGGCCTGACCGCAGGCAGCGTGGGCGGCGTGCTGTTCCTTGTACTCATCATCTGGAAGAAGAAATGAGGCGCGCGCCCCCCCAATACGCCCTCTGGATGGTGGTCATCGCCTTGGCCGCGGTTTTCGTCCTCCTGCGATCCGGCTTCGACTTCGACTACGTCATTCCCAAGCGGCTCGCCCGGCTGGCCGCCATCGTCATCGGCGGGATCTGCGTCGCCTTCTCCTCGATCACGTTCCAGACCATCGCGGGCAACCGGATTCTGACGCCGGCGATCATGGGGTACGAGGCGGTCTATCTGCTGTTGCAGTCGCTGCTGATCCTGGCCATGGGCACGCATGGCCAGGTGGTACTCGGCCAGAGCGGCAACTTCTTCCTCTCCATCCTGTTGATGCTCGCCTATTCGTGGGCCATCCATCGGTGGCTCTTGCGGAACGGCAGGCACAACGTGTATTTCCTCCTCCTGCTGGGACTGGTGCTGACCATGGTGATCGGCACTGTCACACAGTTCATCCAGCTCAGGATCAGCCCGGGCGAGTTCGCCGTTCTCCAGGGCTTCAGCTACACGTCCTTCAACAGGGCACAACCCGAGCAGTTGCTCTATTCGGCCCTTCTGGTCGCGGCCGTGTGCCTGCCAGGGCTGAAGACCCTGCCGATCCTCGACGTGCTCTCGCTGGGCCGCGACCAGGCCATTTCCCTGGGGGTCGATTACCAGCGGTACGTGAGGCTCTACTTCGCGCTGATCGCGGCTCTCGTGGCGGTCTCGACCAGCCTGCTCGGGCCCACGGCCTTCATGGGGATCTTCGTTGCGAACATCGCCTATGCGATGGCCCGGACTTCCAGGCATCGGGTCACGCTGCCCATGGGCTGCGCGATCGCCATCGGCATCTTCATCGTGGCCCAGCTTCTGGTCGAACACGTCTTCAACTACAAGACCACCGTCAGCATTCTCGTCAACCTGGTGTGTGGCGCGTATTTCCTCGCGCTGATGGTTCGCACCCGAGGCACCGCATGATCACCGTCCACAACATTCACAAGGCCTACGGCGCCAAGACCGTCCTTTCCGGCGTCAGCGCGCAATTCCCGGCGCAGCGCGTGACTTCTCTCATCGGCCCCAACGGCGCAGGCAAGACGACGCTGCTGCTGCTGATCGCGCGCCTGCTGGAGCCAACCCAGGGCGACATCCTGATCGGGGACCGCAGGGTTTCAGGCATCCGCATCAGCGAATACGCCAAGCACGTCGCCACCTTGCGCCAGTCGCCCGACTTCAACCTGCGCCTGACGGTCGAGGAACTCGTCGCTTTCGGGCGCTTCCCCTACAGCCGCGGCGCGCTCACCCCCGAGGACCACCACGCGATCGACGAGGCCATCGCGTTCCTGTCACTGGAGGCGCTGCGCCGGGCCTACATCGACGAACTCAGCGGAGGGCAGCGCCAGATGGCTTTCCTGGCGATGACCATTGCCCAGCAGACGAACGTTCTGCTGCTGGACGAGCCGCTCAACAACCTCGACATGAAGCATGCCGTCCAGATCATGCGCGCGCTTCGCCGCTTGTGTGACGAACACGGGCGCACCGTGATCCTGGTGATCCATGACATCAACTTCGCTGCCAACTACTCCGATCACATCGTCGCATTGAAGGGCGGAACGGTTCGCTTCTGCGGCCCCGTCGCGGAGGCCGTGACGGAGGCCCGGCTGCAAGAACTGTACGGACTGGACTTCCAGATCATTCAAGGCGAACGCGGACGCCTGTGCAACTACTTCAATCCATCAGGAGAACTGAAATGACCCGGAATCACAGAAACAGGCGTTGGGCGTTAGCCCTGCTGATGGCCGCGACCATCGCGATGCAGGGGTGCGGCCAGAAACCAGCCGAACCGCCACAGGCAACCGCACAGCCGGCTTCTGCCAGCCAGCCCCCGCAGGAAGCGTTCGCACCCGTCACGGTTCAACACAAGCTGGGAACGACCGTCGTCGAGCACCTTCCGCAACGCGCGGCCGCCCTCGACATGAATGAAGTCGATTTCCTCGACCAACTGGGTGTCCCTGTCGTTGGCATGCCGAAGGATTTCGTCCCGCACTTCCTCGCCAGGTACAAGGACGCCCCGGACATTCAGGACCTGGGCTCGATCGTTCAGCCCAATCTGGAGCGGGTTCATGCGGTCAAGCCTGATCTGATCCTGATCACATCGCTCCAGGCGAACCACTACAAGGAACTGAGCGAGATCGCTCCGACGATTCATTTCGATGTGGACTACCGGGATAGCGAGGTCAAGCACATCGAGGTCATCAAGGACCACCTCATGACCCTGGGGCGAATCTTTGGCAAGGAAGACCTCGCTCGCCAAAAAGCCGCTGAACTGGACGCCAAGGTCGAGGAGGTCAGGCGCATGACCCGGGACCGTTCCGAGAAGGCGCTTGTCGTCCTGCACAACAACGGCGCCTTCAGTTCCTTTGGCGTGCGGTCCCGTTACGGGTTCGTCTTCAATGCCCTGGGCGTGAAACCGGCCAGCCCGACTGTCGAGACCGGCCTGCATGGCCAGCCGATCTCCAGCGAATTCATCCAGCAGGCCAACCCCGACATCCTCTACGTGGTGGACCGGACGGCCGTGATGGAGCGCCGTCCGGTCATGGATGCCGCGAGCATGGGCAACCCGCTGCTGCGCCAGACCAACGCCTGGAAGAACGGCCGTGTGGTCTTCGTCGATGCTGAAGCCTGGTACGTCACCGCCGCCAGCCCGACCTCTTTGAAGCTCGTGATCGACGACGTCATCAAGGGCTATCAGCACTGATTCGTTCCGGGGCCTGTCCCTAGCCCCAAACCAAAAACGTAATGATTCGTATTTGATGTAGATCTCTCGCTCGTAAGACGTGCTGAGAACCCACCCAATCTCAACTGAGAAGAACCTGCCATGACCAAACGTCACCATCGCATCGCGCGACCTGCACAGCAGGCGGTGCACCCCCATCCCGCCTTTGCCCTGAACCGCACCGCCGCCGCCGTGCAGACAGTGCTGCTGCTGCTGGGGCTGACCGTGGGCGCCCTGGCCCTGGCTGCTCCGCCGGCACTCGCACAAAGCCCGGCCGCAGAAAGCGGGGTTACGTTGCCGGCGGTGACGGTACAGGCGAGCTCAGCGATCGACGCCTACGCCGGCGGGCAGGTGGCGTCCGGCAGCCGCGTGGGGCTGCTGGGCGACAAGGATTTCATGGAAACGCCGTTTTCCACCATCAGCTATACGGACAAGTTCATCGAAGACCGGCAGGCCAAGGACATCACCGGCGTGATCGCCGCCACCGATCCCACGGTGTTCAGCAACGGCGTCACCGGTGCCTGGAGCGAGAACTACTCCATCCGCGGCTTCGCCTCCAACACCAGCGATATCAGCATCGGCGGCCTGTTCGGCATGGCGCCGTACTACCGCACCACCCCCGAAATGTTCGAGCGTATCGAGGTACTGAAGGGCCCATCGGCCCTGCTCAATGGCATGCCTCCGGGCGGCTCGGTGGGCGGCACCGTCAATCTGGTGCCCAAGCGCGCGGGCGATGAGCCGCTGACGCGACTGACGGCGACCTACATGTCCGATGCGCAGTTCGGCGGACATGTGGACCTTGGGCGGCGCTTTGGTGAGAACAAGCAGTTCGGCATCCGCTTCAACGGGATCTATCGGGACGGAGAGGGGGCGGTCAACCGGCAGGAAAAGAAAACCCGGTTCGCGTCCCTCGGGCTGGACTGGCGGGGCGAGCGCGTTCGCCTCTCTGCCGACCTCTACAGCAGCGATGACCGCGTGAACGGCGTGACCCGAGGCATCAATCTGGCCCCCGGCGTGGCAGTGCCCAAGCCACCCAGGCCCGAAACCCTCCTGAACCCGGATTGGTCCTTCGTCAACACCAGGGACAAGGGTGCGATCGTCCGCGGCGAATTCGACGTGAGCGAAAACCTGATGGCCTATGCAGCCTTCGGCACCAGCAAGACCAACTACAAGTACAACGGTACGATGTCGGCCCAGGTGCTCAACGCGGCGGGTGATGTTCGGCACAGCATGGGCCAGCTGGCCTTCGATATTGAAAAGACATCGGGGGAAGCTGGATTGAAGGGCAAGTTCCAAACCGGCAGCGTCAAGCATCAATGGGCTTTGAATGTCACGCACTACTCGGACACCGAAAGGGACTATGGCCGCAGATCGGTCCCGGGCGCGGACTGGACCACCAACATCTACAAACCGGTCTGGGGCCCAGCCGCCGCAATGAGTTGGCCGCCGACCCTCCACACGGAAACGCGCCTGACCAGCTACGGCATAGCAGATACCCTGTCTTTTGCACAGGACAGGGTGCAACTGACGCTGGGCGTGCGTCGCCAGGAAGTGCTCACCGACACCTTCAGCCTCACGACCGGGGCGCGCAGTGCCCGCTATGACGCGAGCGCCATAACACCCGCGGCCGCGCTGCTGGTCAAGGTCACGAACCATATCTCCGTGTACGGCAATTACATTGAAGGGTTGAGCAAGGGCCAGACCGCGCCGGCAACTGCCGCCAATGCGGGAGAGCTGTTTCCGCCGTACAAGACCAAGCAGAAGGAAATCGGCCTCAAGTTCGATCTCGGCGAATTCGCCCACACGCTCAGCCTGTATGAAATCAAGCGGCCAAGCAGTTATACCGACATTTCCACCAACGTCTTTTCCTTTGGCGGAGAGCAGCGCAACCGGGGGATCGAGTGGGGCTTCTTCGGCTCGCCGCTGCGCGGCGTACGCCTGATGGGTGGCATCGCCTATGTGGACCCCAAGCTCACCAAGACCGCCGGCGGCGTCAACCAGGGCAAGTCGGCAACCGGGTTGCCCAAGCTGCAAGCTAAGCTGGGCGTGGAGTGGGACACCCCCGCCGTACGCGGCTTGACGCTGACCGCCAATGCGACCGCTGCATCCAGGCAATACATCAGTGCCGACAACTCGCTGTCGGTGCCGGGCTACACGGTGTATGACCTGGGCGCACGCTATGCCACCCAGGTCTCCAGCCATCCGCTGACCGTGCGGGCCAGCGTCACCAACGTAACAAACAAGGCCTATTGGGGCATGCCGCTGTTGTCCAGTTTGGCCCTGGGCGCACCGCGCACCTTCCAGCTCTCGGCCACGATGGACTTCTGAACGACACGCGCGCATACGCCACTGGCGGCCACGTCTGCGGCGGTGGCCCATCCGGGAGGCATCGAAAAACCGATGCCGCGACGCATCGGCCGAACTACTTGGCGGCCAAACCTGGACCACGCCCCTCGAAGTAAACGATGTCTACGAGCGCGAACTCGCTGCATGCCGAGCGGCGATGGACCAAGTCGACTGGCAATCGCCAGCGGGTGAGCGCGTTGCCGGCCGCATTCGCTGCCACCATTGCGGGTCCGATGTTCCACTTAAAGACCCCTTTTCACCCAAGAAACAGCTTGAATCATCGCCTAAGGCAAATACGAAGCCCACTCTTTCAACTGTTTGGTGCGATCTTTCGTCCTTTTGACCATGCAGGTCATCTGATCGGCGTTCCGCCCCGTCCCCGCTTGATTGACCACGTACCATGCATCGCACTCATTGTTACGAAAGTGCACCCACTGCCGCTGTGCTTCGATGAACTTCGCCTTGAGCGTCGGGTAGTCAAGATATTCGCTCTGTGGCTGCGACATCCTCTTCAGAAGCTGCTGATACGCAGCATTGAGTTCATTGTCCACTCGATCGTAAACAGCCTGGGCGCGCATATCCTCACACATGGGTGACATATCATCTTTTGGACAGTCCTGAGCATGCACGACACAGGATGACGCAAGAAGACCTGCAACGACGAGCAGGCGACGAAAGCGTGGAATCCTAGGCATAGGCGGGGTCTCTGTTCGACTCTAGCGACGGCATCAGATCGAATTTCCCGCATTAGGCGGGCCGTAACGCGATCGGAGGGTTAGGTAAGGTCTCTCGTCATTCACGGCATGGTGTCAATTTGCAGATTCTTATCCATGCCGTCATGCTACGCGCGGATGGTCTTGGGGACTGTCGTCTTCCAGGCGGGGACGTTGGTGTAGTAGCGCATCCGGTCCGGGTCTTCACCGAAGGCCATGTCCAGCACCCAGTATTCTCCAACGTTATCTGTCGCCATCCACACCTTCAGGATAGCGAAGCGTGCGCAGCGCCTATCGCCTGCCACAACGGACGTCTATACGGCCAAAGCCTCACCATCGCACTGCAGGGATCGAACCGCCACGCAAATCAAGCGGGCCAAAAATGGCCCAGCGAGCCATTTTTGGCCCGCCTATATCCATCTATTAATCAATACCTTAGCGATTGACCGGGCCATTAATGGCCCGATTTCCGCAGAAAAGCCGCATTTCCACGGCGCAAACATCCATGGCGTCGCGGCCCATATGCCCATCACGCTCATCAAACCATTGATTTATATAGGATAAAGACGACGATCTCCGCCATTGGCACGGTGTTTGCCTTATGGGGTACTGCCATTCATTGGCAAGACGGCCTCCCGGCCCCCCCTCATCACTAACACGCAAAAGGAAGTCACCGTTATGCCGACACCCGCTTACATCAGCATCCAGGGCAAGACCCAGGGCAACATCACGCAGGGCGCCTTCACCGCCGACTCGGTGGGCAACGTCTATCAGGAAGGTCACGAAGATCAGATCCTGGTCCAGG
>NZ_JBYOJU010000050.1:0-66016 GCF_057798855.1 Cupriavidus sp. 96C5-1
TTTACAAGGGCACGGTCGGCCCCGATGTGATCGATATTCGCAAGCTGTACGGTCAAACCGGCAAGTTCACCTATGATCCCGGTTTCATGTCGACGGCTTCGTGCAATTCGAAGATCACCTATATCGACGGGGACAAGGGCGAGCTGCTGTACCGCGGCTACCCGATCGAGCAGCTGGCGACCAAGTGCGACCACCTGGAAACCTGCTACCTGCTGCTCAAGGGCGAACTGCCCAACGCCAAGCAGAAGGAAGAGTTCGTTGGCGCCGTGATGAACCACACCATGGTGCACGAGCAGTTGCAGTTCTTCCTGCGGGGCTTCCGCCGCGACGCGCACCCGATGGCGGTGCTGACGGGCCTGGTGGGCGCCATGAGCGCGTTCTACCACGACGCCATGGACATCGACGATCCGCACCAGCGCGAAATCTCCGCGATCCGCCTGATCGCCAAGATGCCGACCCTGGTCGCGATGGCATACAAGTACAACATCGGCCAGCCGTACATCTATCCGCAGAACGACCTGTCCTACTCGGGCAACTTCATGCGCATGATGTTCGCCACGCCGTGCGCCCCGTACCAGGTGAACCCGGTGCTCGAGCGCGCGCTCGACCGCATCTTCATCCTGCACGCCGATCACGAGCAGAACGCCTCGACCTCCACGGTGCGCCTGGCGGGCTCCTCGGGCACCAACCCGTTCGCCGCCATCGCCGCCGGCGTGGCCTGCCTGTGGGGCCCGGCCCACGGTGGCGCCAACGAGGCCGCCCTCAAGATGCTGGAAGAGATCGGCAGCGTCGACAACATCACCGAGTTCATCAAGCAGGTCAAGGACAAGAACTCGGGCGTGCGCCTGATGGGCTTTGGCCACCGCGTGTACAAGAACTACGACCCGCGCGCCAAGCTGATGCGCGAGACCTGCTATGAAGTGCTGAACGAACTGGGCCTGCACAACGACCCGCTGTTCAAGCTCGCCATGGAACTGGAAAAGATCGCGCTGGAAGACGAGTACTTCGTCAGCCGCAAGCTGTACCCGAACGTGGACTTCTACTCGGGCATCGTGCAGCGCGCGCTGGGCATCCCGACCTCGCTGTTCACCTGCATCTTCGCGCTGGCCCGCACCCCGGGCTGGATCTCGCAGTGGGAAGAGATGATCACCGATCCGGAATACAAGATCGGCCGTCCGCGCCAGTTGTTCAACGGCGCGGCAAGCCGCGACGTGCCGGAAATCGGCAAGCGCTGAGCGTCGCGCGCGGCCCGGCCGCAGCCCGGCAGGACCTGACGCCCCGGCTTGCCGGGGCGTTGTCCTGACCGGGCAGGAGAGGTGCGGGCCAGGCGGTATCGGACGCTTATCGGTGTTCGGCGGACCTGAGGAAACTCAATGAAATCTCCTGGGCCAGGAGGTTGACCGCTTCCAGTTCGCTTTCCGACAGGCCGTCGGTGCATACGGTCTGGCCCCAGTCGCCGCAAATAATCGCCACGCAGCGATTCCGCATCTTCACGGGCGCCAGCAGGATGGACCTGGCGTCGGTCATCTGCTCACGATACCAGCGCGGCACGCGATGGGCCACCTCCTTGTCGAAGGAGTCCTCGAACAGCAGCGGCTTGGCGGCGATGGCCGCGAAGTGAAAGATATCCGGGACGAACCCCTCCTCGCACGATAGTGCCTCCAGTTTCTCGCGCATGCCGTCGCCAAATCCGATGCGGGCCCCGAAACGCTTTGCCTCGGGGTTCAGCAGCATGAGAAAACAATGGGAGAAATTCAGTGCCCGCATGGCCGATTCGAGCGCCAGCGGGGCCAGTTCGGACACGGGCAGCTCGCGTCCTTCGCGTTGTATTTCAAGCAGGCTTTGCCGAAGACGCGGGAGGGCGTCCTTCGGCTTGCCCGACTTTTGCTGAGGGCTCGCCTCGGCGGGGTCCTCGGACTCGGCATGCGTCATGGAAGCGTTAAGTACCTGTGCCTGCACGATCGCGGCGTCCACGGTCGCGGTATGCAAGCCCAGTTTCTCCGCATGACTCAGCAGCAGGGCCTGGACGACATCCTCAGGTTCTCCCCGGGAGAGCAGGGCCGCGGCCAGGGACGAGACCTCGGCTATCGCGCCCAGCCAGTCGGCATGGGTTTCCAGGGCCACGTCCGCATCGAGGCGCTTGCGGGCCATCGACTTCGCGATCAGGGCCGGCAGCCGCCATTTGATGGCGGCGGCTGCGGCGATTTCCTCGAGGGTCACGCCCAGCACTTGCTGGCACGCTTCGCTTTCCCTGGCGGGATCCCCATCGTACAGGGCCTGGATCCGCTCCCATTCCTCGGGAAAGTAGAAGACCAGAAGGAGACGGCTCATATGGTGCATCAAGGTGCAAACCACCGCCTCTTCCGCCTGGCCAACGCCTTGCGCGCAGCTTAGCGCGCGGGTGAATTCTCCGGCAATCAAAGCCTGTTTCAGTTCCTTGGACGCCTGCGGGCGGTTGGCGGCCACCCCGGTGAAGTAATCCAGGAGCTGGACGCCCAGGGTCAGGTGGCTGATCGCATCGACGCCCAGCACCAGGATGGCTCGCGACACCGTGGTGACCTCGCCCCCGAAAGAGCGATACATGGCGGAGTTGGCCAGCCGGATGATCTTTTGCGACAGGCTGAAGTCGGAGAGCACGCCGGCGGCCATTTCCCCGACGCTGATGTCGCTGGTGAGCGTCTTGAAGATGTTGTCGATACTGAACTGCAGGGTGGGGAAATCCCCTCGCTGCGCCATTCTGCTCCAGAGCACATCGAAGAACGGGTTTGTCTGCATGGCGGCGTCTACTGCGAGAATACTTGGGCGGTGCCAAGCAATAACTGACCGGTTTGAGCCTGATGCTCGAACTGAGCCGGGCTCAATGCCTTCGAGTAGTACCATCCCTGCACCAGTTCGCAGCCGTGCTCGACGAGCAACTGGTTCTGCGCCTGCGTTTCCACGCCTTCCGCAATGGCCACCAACCCTAGTTCCCTGGCCAGGGACAATACGGCAAACACGATGGTCTTTGCATGCGGCGAGTTCATCATGTCGGTGACAAAGCTGCGGTCGATCTTCAAGGCCGAAAGCGGGAACTGGCGGAGGTAGGACAGGCTGGAGTAGCCGGTGCCGAAGTCGTCGACCGCAAACCGGACGCCCAGTGCCCGCAGTTCCACCAGCAGTTCCTGCGCCGCTTCGGGATCGGTCATCAGCGCGCCTTCCGTGATCTCGAGCACCAGGCGGCTCGCGCTCACGCCTGAGTCCGCAATCGCTTTCCTGACGCTGTCGGCGAATCCGGGATGCAGGAACTGGACCGGCGAGACATTGACCGACACGTAGTCGATATGTATTCCCTGCGCATCCCATGCCGCCAGCTGTGCGCAGGCGCAACGCAATGCCCAGGCTCCCAGGTGATTGATCAGCCCGTTGTGCTCGGCTACCGGAATGAATACATCCGGCGTGATGGACAAGGTCGGGTGCTCCCATCGCATCAATGCCTCGACCGCGCAGACCTTGCCTGAGTCGGGCCACACGATCGGCTGGTAATGAAGAAGGAACTCACCGTTCTGGACGGCCTGGAACATTTCCTGCTCGATGCGGAACTGCCTGTCCAGGCGATGTTCCAGTTCCGGCGAGTAGACGCAGTAGCGATTCTTGCCCCTGGCCTTGGCTTCGTACATGGCCAGGTCGGCGCATTTGAGCAACTGGGATTCCAGCCGGTGGGAGCCCGCCCCGAAGGCAAGCCCGATACTGGTGGTGACGCGGATCTGGCAGCCGGCCAGGTGAAAAGGCTGCCGGCACGCGTGAATGATGCGTTCCAGTATGCCGGTTGCCGCCGTTTCCGACGCGACGCCGTCCAGGAGCAGGACAAACTCATCGCCTCCGAGCCGCGCCACGACATCCTTGGGGCGTATCGCGCCCTGCAATCGCACACTGACCTGCTTCAGCAGGGCATCGCCAAATTCATGGCCCAAGGAGTCGTTCACCTTCTTGAACCCGTCAAGGTCCATCAGGGCCACCGCAAACGAAGACGAAGCGGTTCCGGTCCCGTCCTCGGAGCAATACTCGGCGATGCGTTTTCGCATCAGGGCACGGTTGCCCACGCCGGTCAGCGGATCGCGAAAGGATTCGTCGATGAATTTTTTCTCATTGATGACCCACTGGGTGACGTCGTAGCCGAACACGCACAGATGCGGGGCGCCTTCATGGCCTGTGCCGGGAGAGATACGGAGATCCAGCCACCGGCCTTCGCTCAAGCCTCCGGAGAACCGGAGCCGCGCCCGTTTGCTGCTGCCATCGCTGTCGCAGGCGCGCAGCAGGTCGGAGAGCAGTTCCCGCTGCTCCACCGAGACGACGTCCAGTATCGAGGATTTAAGCAGGTACTCGCGGGGATAAGCCAGCAATTGCGCCGATGCCAGGGTCGCCAGAAGTATGTTGCCACTGGCATCAACCCGCAGCGCGAGTCCGCCCGAGGCCTCCAGCAGCGCCCAGGCGTCTTGTGCCGATACGTCCGCGGCTACGTTCGGGTTCCGGTCGGATGGCACGAATTCGGTGGGCTCGCTTGCCAGAACAGCATCAAACGTAAACGAGGTCATGAATGTTTCTTGATAGGCACTTGGCCGTGATTGCGGTTCTAGTTTAACGGTTAACGGTCACGGCGCCGTTTCATTCACTGCTGAAGTGGCAGGCGCACATCGGAGGCCGGGTAGTTGACTATATTTTTCATGGGTATAAAATAGAATTCATAGATATGAAAACAATAACCGGCCAGGCCATGCCTCCGCTTCCAACCGCGGGGGGTGGCATGGCCGGCATGGAGACTGCAATGACGCCATCGTCGTTCTCGCCAACCTACTTCGTGCGCGCCGAAGCGGTGCCCGGCTATCACCCGGCCAACCATGTGGGCACCCTGAACCGCCGCATCGTCGGCCGCGAGAACGTTGGCGCCACCCAGCTTGAAGTGATCCACGGCACCATAGAGCGCGGCAAGGGTGCGTTGCCGCACGCGCATCCGGGGATCGAACAGGTTTGCTACGTGCTGGAGGGCAGGGCGCTTGCCGAGGTGAACGGTGAATCCTGCGAGCTTGGGCCCGGCGATTGCTGCTTCTTCCCCGCCGACGCCATGCATGTGTTCACGGTGGTCAGCGACGAACCCGTCAAGCTGCTGGTGATCTACGCCCCGCCTTACGAGGAATCCGCGGATCGCGTGATCCGTCCCGCCTGAGCCTTGCCGCGGCCATTGCGCGCGCGGCTCCCCGCCCCGATACGACGCTGGTTGTCGATGCCTGGAAGGAAACCCATATGAAACTGTCTTCCCGACGCAGCCTGATGCTGTGCGCCGCGATCTGGAGCGGGATGCCCGCCCTGGCATGGAGCAGCACCTATCCGGCCAAGCCGATCCGCATGGTGGTGCCTTACGCGCCCGGCGGTGCCTCCGACGTGGTGGCGCGGCTGGTTTCGCAAAAGCTGGCCGAGGCCCTGAAGCAGCCGGTGGTGGTGGAAAACCGCCCCGGCGCCAATGGCATCATCGGCACCGACGTGGTTGCGCGTGCCGCGCCCGACGGCTACACGCTGCTGCTCAACACCGCGGGCGCGCAGACGCTCAGCCCCGTGCTCTACAAGGCCGGGTACGAGCCCCTGAAAAGCTTCGCGCCCATCAGCCTGATCAGTACGATCGGCTTCGTCATGGTGGTCCACCCTTCGGTGCCGGCCAAGACCGTGCAGGAGTTCATCGGGCTGGCCCGCTCCAAGTCGCGCCCGCTGAGCTTGTCGGCCGGCAGCAGCATGATCGAGCTGATCGGGGAAACCTTCAAATCCACCGCGGGCACGCCGGACGTTGTCAGCGTGTCCTATCGCGGCACCGGTCCGCAGATGCAGGCCGTGGTGGCGGGCGAGGTCGATATGACCATCGATCCCTTCAATTCGATGGCGATGATCCGTGCCGGCAGGCTGCGGCCCCTCGCGGTGCTGTCGCCCAAGCGCTCGCCCGCCTTGCCCGATGTCCCGACCATGCAAGAGGCCGGCATCCAGGGCATGACCTTCAGTTCATGGGCTGGCCTGCTTGCGCCGGCAGGCACTCCCAAGGATATCGTCGCGCGGCTGAACCGGGAGATCGTCCGCATCGTTGCCCTGCCTGAGATCAAGGAGCGCCTGGCCGCGATCGACTATGAAGCGGTTGGCAGTACGCCCGAGCAGTTCGCCACCATCATTGCCGACGACACCGCCCGCTGGGCCAAGCTGGTGAAGGATACGAACTACAAGGAGAAGACCGCGCCCTGAGACGGGCAGCGGCTCGCCCGAGCGTCATGTAGTCCAGTAGCAACCGCAACCGCAACCGCAACCGCAAAGCCAATCCATCCAGAAGAGATGGCTGGCCGGAAAGCCCAGGAGACCAGACATGCCAAGCCTCATCACGCTGCTGCGCGCGGCGCTGCCATTGCTGACGCTGGCGGCCGCGCCTTACGCCGCCGCCGCCGCCGATGCCTACCCCAGCAAGCTGATCCGGCTGGTGGTACCGTTCGCTGCCGGCAGCGGCACCGACGCGGTCGCCCGCATTACCGCCAAGGAGCTGGGCGAGGCGCTCAAGCAAAACGTGATGGTGGACAATCGCCCCGGGGCGAATGGCGCGATCGCAGCCGAACTGGTCGCGAAGGCGGCGCCGGATGGCTATACGCTGTTCATGACCACCAACACCACCCATTCGGCCAACCCTTCGCTGATGAAGACGCTGCCGTATGACCCGATCCGCGATTTCACGCCGGTGGCGCGCATGGGCAACCTGCCGTTCATGCTGGTGGTCAATCCCAAGCTGCCCGTCAAGACCGTGCCGGAGCTGATCGCCTACGCGCGCGCGCATCCGGGCATGTCGTACGCCAGCGGCAACAGTACGGGCATCGTATCCGGCGCCACCCTGGGCCGCATGGCCGGGCTCGACCTGCTGCACGTGCCCTACAAGAGCACGCCGCCGGCCATGACCGATGTGATCGCCGGCCAGGTGCCGATGATGTTCGTCGACGTGGCGGCCGGCATCGCCAACGTCAAGGCCGGCAAGCTGCGCGCGCTGGCGGTGACCACGGCGCAGCGCAGCCGGCTGCTGCCGGAGCTGCCGCCGCTGGGGGATACGCCAGCGCTGAAGGGGTTCGACATCACCTCCTGGAACGGCGTGTTCGCGCCCGCGCATGCGCCGGCCGACGTGGTCGAGCGGCTCAACCGCGAGCTGTCCCGCATCGCGGCCAGCAAGGAGGTGGCGCCGCGCTTCGAAGCGTTGGGCTTCGAGGCATTCGGGCAATCGCCCAAGCAGTTCTCCGGCTTTGTGGCCGGCGAACTGGTCAAGTGGACCAAGCTGGTCAAGGACGCCGGCATCCAGCCGGAATGAGGCAGGCATGAACTTTGAAAGAACGCCAGAACAACGCGCCATCGTCGAGGCGGTGACGCAGCTGTGCAGCGACTTCGGTACCGGCTACTGGTCGGGCCTGGACGACGAAGGCAAGTTTCCCGAGGCCTTCCACCAGGCCATGGCAAAGGCCGGCTGGCTCGGCATTGCGATGCCGGAGGCCTACGGCGGCGCCGGGCTTGGCATCACCGAGGCAGCGCTCATCATGCAGACGGTGTCGGCATCCGGCGCCGGCTTCTCCGGTGCGTCGGCCATTCATATGAATGTGTTCGGCCTCAACCCGGTGGTGGTGTTCGGCAATGACCGGCAAAAGGAAGCCGCGCTGCCGCCCCTGATCGCCGGCGACGAGAAAGCCTGCTTTGCCGTGACCGAGCCGGACGCAGGGCTGGACACCACCCATCTGAAAACGCAGGCGGTGTTGTCGGCCGACGGGCAAAGCTACCGCGTGGACGGCCGCAAGATCTGGATCTCCACCGCGCAGGTGGCCGACCGCATGCTGCTGCTGGCCCGCACCACGCCGCTGGAGCAGGTGGCCAAGCCGACCCAGGGGCTGAGCCTCTTCTACACGGCGCTGGACCGCAGGCATATCGAGGTGCGCGAGATCCACAAGATGGGGCGCGCCGCGGTGGACTCGAACATGCTCTTTATCGACGGGCTGACCGTGCCGTTGCAAGACCGCATCGGCGAGGAAGGGCGCGGGTTCGAATACATCCTGCACGGACTGAACCCGGAGCGCATCCTGATTGCCGCCGAGGCCGTCGGGCTGGGGCGCGCCGCCCTGGAGGCGGCAACGCGCTACGCCAGGGAGCGCACGGTATTTGGCCGGCCCATCGGGCAGAACCAAGGCATCCAGCATCCGCTTGCGCAGGCCTGGATGGCGCTCGAAGCGGCCGACATGATGGTGTGGAAGGCGGCATGGCTGTACGACCAGGGCAAGCCGTGCGGGGCCGAAGCCAATACCGCCAAGTACCTGGCGGCGGAAGCCGCCCACCAGGCGTGCCAGACCGCGGTGCTGACGCTGGGCGGCATGGGCTATGCGAAGGAGTACCAGGTGGAGCGCTATCTGCGCGAGTCGTATATCCCCCGCATCGCGCCGGTCAGCGCCCAGCTGATCATGTGCCATATCGCCGAGCGCGTGCTGGGCCTGCCGAAGTCGTATTGACGCGGAGCGGGTTGGCGGCGCGCGTATTTTCTTGAGCCGTTGGCCTGCAATCCGGCCGTCCGTAGCGGCATTCTTTCAGCGATGAAAATAATGAAAATCAGCGCCGCTGCGATTGGCTGCATCCGCCCGTTCCCGGCCCATCGGCATCGGGGGGCGGGGCAGTCCGCCCTTATCACAAGCGCTTGATCAGCGAGGAGGTATCGGCGCGGCCGAGGCCGTCTCGCTGCAGGTCCGCGTAGAACTGGTCGACCACGGCCGTGACCGGCAGGCTGGCGCCGTTGCGGCGGGCTTCGTCCAGGCAAAGGCCGAGATCCTTGCGCATCCAGTCCACCGCGAAGCCGAAGTCGAACTTGTCCTCGATCATCGTCGGGCCACGGTTCTCCAGTTGCCAGGAGCCGGCCGCGCCCTTGCTGATGACATCCAGCACGACCTTCATGTCCAGTCCCGCGCGTTCGCCGAAAGCGATGGCTTCGGACAGGCCCTGCAGCAACCCGGCGATGCAGATCTGGTTGACCATCTTGGCCAGCTGGCCCGCGCCGGCATCACCGATCCGCGTGACGGCGCGGGCATACGAGCCGAGTACCGGCTCGACCTGGCCATACACGGCCTCGTCGGCGCCGCACATGATGGTCAGGATGCCCTTTTGCGCACCGACTTCGCCGCCCGAGACCGGGGCATCGACGAAATGCAGCCCGCGTTCGCTGGCGGCGGCATACAGCTCGCGCGCCACATTGGCGCTGGCGGTGGTGTGATCGACGAACACGCAACCCGCCGGCGCCTTGGCGAAAGCGCCCTCGGCGCCGGTGAGCACCGAGCGCAGGTCGTCATCATTGCCCACGCAGGAACAGACCACTTCGGCATCTTGCGCGGCCAGGGCCGGCGTTGCCGCCGACTTGCCGCCGAATTCGGCGACCCACTGGCCGGCCTTGCTTGCCGTGCGGTTGTAAACGGTGACCTGGTGACCCTTGGCGGCGAGATGGCCCGCCATGTGGTAGCCCATGACACCCAGGCCGATAAATGCAACACGCATGACTGAAACGCTCCGAATCCGGCAGTGATTGTTACCGTTGGCGTCTGACGTGCACGAACGAATTCACGCGTGAATCCGCCTGAGACGTTCGCGCCCGGGACAGGCGGATTGGTCCGCCGAAGCAGCGAATGCTGCCATTGTTGCACCGCAACGTCAACCGTGTGCCTGGCCCGGCATCGCGCCGGTCGCCCGCCTGCGGGTGGTGCCGCTGGCCGAGGCTGCAGGCGCCCGCAGCAGGCTTTGGCGGGCTACTCGAACCGCACCTGGCCTGAGCCGGTCCGGCTGACGGTGCGCTTGGGCGGGTTCCCGGCGACGACGATATCGCCCGATCCATTCAATGCAACGCTGGCGGCGTCGGACGCATAGCCGCGGATAAGCCCCGAGCCGCTCAGCCTTGCATCCAGGTCTTGCGCGCGCAGCTGGCTGGCATCCACTTCGCCCGACCCGGAGTTGGTGGCGCGCACATGGCCGGCCTGGCCGGCGGCCATGATCGAGCCGGAACCTGACAGGCGTATGTCCAGCGATGCCTGGTGCAACCCGGTTGCCCGCATGATGCCCGCGCCTTCGATACCGATGGCCTGTAGCGACGGGGCCGTGATGGCGACTTTCAGCGGCGCCGTGAGCACGACCGGGGCCGCAAGGTCGATCGACAGCCTGCCGTCCGCGACGGTGGTCCGCAGCAGCGGCAGGATGTCGGCCGGCCCGGTGATGGAGAGCGTGACGCTGGGCGAGGCCGAGAATGCGGCTTCCACGGGCGCATTGAGTTGCACCGCGGAAAACGCCCCGAGTTTTCGGAGTTCGGTGGTTTCCGGGCCCCTGGCCTCGATGGCGCCGCGCGATGAGACCACTTGGCCGTTGACGATGACCACGCTGTTGCCGGAGGTGGCGATGGTGTCCTGGTTGACGCTGATGGCGCCTTGCTGGGCCATCGCCAGGCCGGCAAGGCAGCCGGCGGCCGGCCGGGCGGCGCGTAGCAGGTGAAAACGGCTCATGGCGTTCCTTTGGCGCCAGCTGTCGCGCCGGCCTTCGGCGAAGGCATGGCGGCGCCGGGCGTGGCCGGCATGGCTTGCCACCGGCGCCTGAACCTTGAGCGGCGGCGTCGGCGCCTCTGCCTCTGTGAGTCAAATCATAGAGCGCACCATCGGCTTTGTTGAGAGCCTTGGCGAGCGTGTCACCACGACGCGGGCGGGTGACTCCGGTCAAGCCCGATCCGGCGCTTCCTCCGCGGCTGGCAGCAGGACCGACACCGCCAGCCCGCCGCCATCCAGCCCGGGGCCGGTCTCGATCCGCGCGCCGTGGTTGCGCGCGATCCTGGCTACCAGGGAGAGGCCGATGCCACTGCCGCGCTGGCCGCTGCCGGCCACGCGATAGAACGCGTCGAAGATGCGCTCCTGCTCGGCGGCGGGTACGCCCGGACCATTGTCGGCAACCGTCAGGCGCACCATCGCGGGGCCAGCGCCGGCGGGCTCCGGGCTGCAGGAAACCGCGGCGTGGCCGCCGTCCGGGCTGAAGCGCAAGGCGTTGTCGACGAGATTGCGCAGCAGGATGCCGAGCGCGTCCAGGTCGCCGCGCACCAGGCAGGGTTCCAGCCGCAGTGCCAGCGACTGCCCGCGCTGGCGCGCCAGTACCTCGAAGTCCGCCAGCACCATGGCGACCAGTTGGGCAAGATCCAGCGGCGTGTGCGTGTCGCCGTTGTGCATGGCCTCCAGGCGTGCCAGGTCCAGCAATTGCTCGGACAGCCGGGCGCAGCGTGCCACCCCGCTGGCGAGCTGGCGCAGGGCGGATGCGCGCTGCGCGTCGTCGCTGGCATGCAACGCGACATGGGCATGGATGGACAGCGCGGCCAGCGGCGTGCGCAGTTCGTGCGCGGCGTCGGCGATAAAGCGGCGCTCGCCTTGCACCGCGCGCTCGGTCCGCGATAGCAAACGGTTGAAGGCGCCCACCAGCGGGCTGATTTCCTTCGGCAGGCCGGTGAGCGGCAGCGGCGTCAGGTCGAGCGGGGAGCGCCCGGCCAGCGTGGCGAGGATCCTGCGCACCGGTGCCAGCGACCAGCGCACCACTGCCCAGGTGGCGGCGCTCAATATGGCCACGATCAATACCGAATTGATCAGGCTGAAGAGAGTCAGGCTGCGCACATCGTGCGCCACCGCGTCCTGGCGCCGGCCAACCTGCACCTGGACGTGCCGGGCGGGATCGGATACGGCATGCACCCACCAGGTGACGCCGCCAACGTCCTCGCGGCCGGCGCCATCGGTGAAGCTGGGTCTGAGCGGCGCCTCCGGGGCGGTCGGCGAGCGGAGCACCCGGCGCCCGTCCACCCAGACCTGATAGCTCAGCACGGCGTCGTCGAACGGCTGCAGCAGGGGCGCATGGGTTGCCAGCGTGGCCGGATCGAGCGCGGGTGGCAGGGCGCGCAGGATCTGCCCGCCCGCGTCGCTCAGGGAAACATCCCACCAGCCGGTATCCGTATCGTAGAGCCGGAAGCCCGCAATCAGGTGCCAGCCGATCCAGAATCCCAGCAGAATCACCATCAACGCGGCGAACAGCCGCATGCGCAGCGATCTCATGTTCCGCTCTCGCCCGCGCTCAGGCGGTACCCGAAGCCATGCACGGTGGTGATCAGCTGTTCGCCCAGCTTGCGGCGCAACTGGTGCACATAGACGGCGATCGTGTTGCTCTCGATGGTGCCTTCGCCGCCGTAGACGCCGTCTTCGAGTTGATCGCGCGAGACCACCCGGCCGCGCCGTTCCATCAGCACCAGCAGGGTCCGGTATTCGTGCAGGCTCAGCGCGACCGGGTTGCCGCTTTTCTCGACCACGCGCCGCGCGGGGTCCAGCGTGAGGTCGAGATGCCGCAGCACCGGCAGCACGCGCCCCTGGCTGCGCCGGATCACTGCGCGCAGGCGCGCGTAAAGCTCGTCGGGCTGGAAAGGCTTGACGATGTAGTCATCGGCACCGGCATCGAAACCGCGAATGCGATCGCTGAGCCGGTCGCGCGCGGTGATGATCAGGACCGGGGTGGCATCGTAGCGGGCGCGCATGCCGGTCAGCACCGTCAGGCCCGAACTGCGTCCCAGCTGCAGATCGAGCAGCACGGCCGCATAGCGGCTGCCAGCCAGCGCCAGCAGCGCCGTGGAGGCGTCGTCGACGCAATCCACGCTCCAGCCGTTTTGTAGCAGCCCGGCACGGACCGCTTCGGCTAGCATGACATCATCTTCCACGAGCAGGACCTGCATCGGTGCCTCCTTCCGATGCCCGCGCGCGCGGGCTTGCCATGTACCACTAATTATTTTTTAAAACCGGTCACCTAGCATGCCAGTTACCGAGGCCGGCGGCTTCCCTGCGCAAGCCTGGGATGGCCTCGGCTGTGATGTGGCCGCATGGTGCGGCCACATCATTAAGAAGAGATTAAACGCGGTGACGCGGACTACGCCTTGTGCGGCGGATCAAGCACAGATTGTGCAACAGTTGCCCCGCAGTGCGTGCATGCCGAGGTGGCACCCGCGCTAGCCAACAGGAGAAGACACAGTGATGCAAGAGATACCGGCGCCGACCCAGCCTCTGGCTGAAGCCCTGCCGAAATTCGGTGCCAATGCGTGGCGGTGGCTGCATTGTCCGCCGCCGCAGGCGCCGCGCGCGCTGGGGCCGCTGCTGGTGGGCTGGGCGCGCCATCAGGATGAAGTGGAACAGGCGCAACGGCTGCGCCATGCCGTGTTCGGCGAGGAACTCGGCGCCCGCCTGCGACCTGGCGCGCCGGGCCTCGACGCGGACCGCTTCGACGCTTACTGCGACCACTTACTGGTACGGGACGCGCGCACGCTGGCGGTCGTCGGTACCTACCGCGTGCTGCCGCCGCACCAGGCCCGGCGTGCCGGCGGCCTGTATGCGGAGACCGAATTCGATCTTGCCCGCCTGCATCATCTGCGCCCGCGCTTGCTGGAGCTGGGGCGTGCCTGCGTGCACCGGGACTACCGCAGCGGCAGCGTGGTGATGTCGCTCTGGTCCGGGCTTGGTGCTTATCTGCGGCGCCACCGGCTAGACACCATGCTGGGCTGCACCAGCGTATCGATTGCCGACGGCGGCCATTATGCTGCGAGCCTGTGCCGGCTGCTCGGCGCACGGCATTTGGCGCCTCCGGCCTTGCATGTGTTTGCACGCCTGCCGCTGCCGGTGACAGAATTGCGGCAGTCGCTGGCGGTACAGCCGCCGCCGCTGCTCAAAGGCTATCTGCGGCTGGGCGCGCGCATTTGCGGCGGACCCGCGTGGGACCCGGATTTCAATGTGGCGGATTTTCCCACGCTGCTGCGCCTGGCCGACCTGAACACCCGCTATGCGCGCCATTTCCTTGGCGCCGGCGAGGATGCCGCGGCGCTGATGTCTTGCGCCAGGCAAGAGGACGAAGGCGCAAAGGAGGATCGACACCATGCATGACCTGTTGCTTTTCCTCCGTGCCTGGTTCCGTCATCCCCGCCGGGTTGGCGCGGTGGCGCCATCGGGGCGTGCGCTCGCCGAGCGCATCACGGACGACATCCTGCCAATGGATGGCCCGGTGATCGAACTTGGCCCCGGCACCGGTGCGTTCACCCGCGCCCTGCTCGCGCGTGGCGTACCGCAACACCAGCTGGCACTGGTTGAATCCGACCCTGCCTTTGCCGATAGCCTGGGCGAGCGCTTTCCGCAGGCGCGGCTGTTGCGGATGGACGCGGTGCATCTCGGGCAACTGGGGAGCGTATTCGGGGACGAGCGTGCGGGCGCGGTAGTGAGCGGCCTGCCGTTGGTGGCCATGCCGATGCGCCAGGCCGTGGCCATTCTCGACGGCGCCTTCCGGCATCACCTGCGGCCCGACGGGCGCTTCTACCAGTTCACCTACGGGCCGCGATTCCCGGTGCCGCAGAGGCTGATGGCCCGGCTAGGCCTGGAAGCGGTACGCGTGGCCTATGTGGTAGCCAACGTGCCGCCGGCCTCTGTCTACCGCGT
The DNA here is from genome assembly GCF_057798855.1 of Cupriavidus sp. 96C5-1. NCBI lineage: Bacteria > Pseudomonadati > Pseudomonadota > Betaproteobacteria > Burkholderiales > Burkholderiaceae > Cupriavidus > Cupriavidus sp. 96C5-1. The sequence goes on from NZ_JBYOJU010000050.1 coordinate 14,538, forward strand.
GCGCCGGCGCGCGCCGGGGCCGGGCGGCTTGCCGGACTGAGCGGCCGTCGGCGGCATCCGCGCCGGCTTGCGTATCATCCGTTCTTGGCATTCCCTTTGAAAGGACTCGCATGCGCGCGATCGGCAATTTCCTCTGGTTTATTCTCGGCGGCTTTTTCATGGGCCTGGCCTGGTGGCTGGCCGGACTCATTGCCTTCTGTTCCATCGTGGGCATTCCCTGGGGCAAGGCCTGCTTCGTGATCGGGCAGTTCACCTTTTTCCCGTTCGGCAAGCAGGCCATCAGCCGCCGCGAACTGCATCAGCAGGATGACATTGGCACCGGCATGCTCGGCCTGGTCGGCAATCTGCTGTGGTTCGTCTTTGCCGGCATCTGGCTTGCGATTGGCCATCTGGCGTCGGCCTTGGCCTGCTTTGTCACCATCATCGGCATTCCCTTCGGTATCCAGCATCTCAAGCTGGCCGTGATCGCGCTGGCGCCGATCGGCCAGACCGTGGTGACGAACGAAGTGGCAGAGGCCGCGCGGCGCAATTAGTTTTGCGCTTCAAGTCGAAGCCCTGCAGGATCTCCCGTATCTAACACAGCCGGAAGGCATTGACCAATGCCGTCGGCACGCTCTTGGTTGCTCTTGGTGGTAAGGCGCTCACTCCGATGCAAGGCGGGGTAACAGCGTTTTACGCCGATCGCTATCCTAGTATGGGATGGTGGTTGATCGCTTTGGCCGGCGCCGCGGTCGACGAAGAGGGCTGGAGCACACGGCTGTGATTTGCTTGTATGCCCAATGTCGCGCCGACGCAGGCAAGGGGAACTGGTGCGGACATTCGCGCGTTGCGCGCCGGCAGTCGAGTGGGAGGGGGTATGAGAACGCAGGGTTTGTTGTTCGCCACATCGCTGGCGATAGCGTTACCGCTGCATGCAAACGCGGCAGGATGCCAATACGACATGCAGTGCAAAGGGGAGCGGATCTGCCAGAAGGGGCAATGCGTCTCCCCCGACGAGGATGGGCCTGATGCTGCGGACTCTCCCGCCACGGCGCCGGCGCCCCGTCCGGCAGCCGTTCCTCCCGCCTCGCCAGCTCAAGCGCCAGCGTCCGCACGCATGAACAGGAATCCGCAAGTCTCGGCAGATCCGCGCTACTGCTGCACCGTGGTGGGCAGGCTAAGGCCATATGGCAACCGTCTCGCCGACGTTGCGATCGGCGATGCCTGCCAGGGCGTGACCAACTCGGGGAAACCCGTTCCCGGCACCGCGTGCCAATGAGCCGGCTGTTGCCGGCCATATGATTCCGGCGGGCGGAGCAGGGCCCGCCTCCGCTCGCGCTTTGCCGCAGATATTCGATGGCCTGCTGCCGGGCCCGGCTTTTCTCGCGCGGCCCGACGTCGATCACCAGCCGGGCCGGACACAGCCATTGCACATGCGGCATATCGCGTTTGCCGCGCCGGTTCGCGCAGCCGCGGCGCGGGACTATTCCGTTGCCGTCTTTTGCGTGGAATCGGCTGGTGCCGGCAGCAGCGGCGCCTGCACGACATCGGCCGGTTCCGCCGGCAGCGGCTTCACGGCAGGCAGATAGGCGGAGACCCAGCCGGAAACCGCAACGCTCATGGCCGGCAGGGTGGTGCCGTAGTCCGGCAGGAAATCCCGCCCCATCAGGCACCATTGGAATGGGTCCTGGCCCGTCATCCCGGCAAGCTGGCGTTGCACCTCGCTGGAAAGCTCTCCGCTTGCGCCGAACAGGATGTCGTTCAGGCTATTCGAGTAGGAGGCAATCCGCTGCGCCAGGACGTCGGCCAGTTCCGGCCGGTACAGGGCAAGACTGATCGGCTCCAGGCTGGCTTCGCGAAAATAATCCGCGCTTTCGGCGATGAAGGTTTTTGCCGCCTGCAGATTCAGCGCACCGATCTTTTCCGCTACCTGCGCCCAGGTGCTGGCCAGGCCGAGCGCCATGCTCAACTGGGCCTGGCACGCCTCGGCGTATCCAGCGTGGGAGGGGGATGCCATGCGAGTCTCCTATGAAGGACGCCGCAGTGCGCCGGAACGGCTCCGGAGGGCAGCGTCGTTGCTTGCTGCGGCGCAGCAATGCTAGTCATCATAGGCGCAATCGCAACGGTGTCAAGCAGCGCCGGCGACGGCGCCCATGCCGTCGCGCGCGTGATGCGGACGCCTTCCGCCCGGCCAGGCCCGCCTACTCCGGCTTGACTCCGGCCTCCCGGATCACCGTGGTCCATTTCGCCAGCTCCGCCTTGATGCGGGACTGGGTTTGCGCCGGGGTGGTCCATGCGGCGATGGCACCCTGCCTCAGCAGGGATGCCTTGACGTCGGGCTCGGCCAGGATTTTCTTCAGTTCGCCGTTGAGCCGGTCCACTACCGGTGCCGGGGTACCGGCCGGCGCCACGATGCCGAACAGGGAATTGACTTCGAAGTCCTTGAGGCCGGCTTCGGCGGCGGTGGGCACATCGGGTAGCGCCGCCACGCGTTCGGTGGTGGTCACGGCGAGGGCGCGGATCTTGCCGCCCTTGACGTAGGACTGCGCCGCCGGCACGGTCTCGATCATGCTCAGCACCTGCCCGCCGATCAGGTCCGTCATGGCCGGGCCGCTGCCCTTGTAGGGCACGTGCAGCATGTCCACGCCGGCCATGCGCTTGAACATTTCTCCGGCCAGGTGCTGCGGCGACCCGTTGCCGGCGGAGCCGAAGGTGATGGCCCCGGGAGAGGATTTCGCCAGCGCGATCAACTGCGGCAGGTTGTTGGCCTTGACCGAGGGATTGACCACGAAGACCAGCGGCACCGTGCCGACGATGGCGACCGGGGCAAAGCTCTTTTCGATGTCGTAGGAGACGCGGCTCTTGTAGAGCGCCGCGTTGATGGCGTGGCTGGTCAGCGCGCCCATCAGCAGGGTGTAGCCGTCGGCCGGTGCCTTGGCCACCGTTTCCGCACCGATATTGCCCGCAGCCCCGGCGCGGTTGTCCACCACCACCTGCTGGCCCAAAGCCGTCGAGAGATGCTGGGCCAGGGTGCGGCCGATCACGTCGGTGGCGCCGCCAGGCGGGTAGGGCACCACCAGCCGGATCGGCTTGGCCGGGTAGTCGGTGGCTGCCGCGGCGGCGCCGCTCAGCAAAGCGCCGGCAGCGGCCAGGGCGGAAAGCAAAAGCTGGCGCCGGGGCGTGGAAGCGCAGCGGCGGGCGGGGCGTCGAATGCCGGTCATGGAATCTCCTGATGCCGGGATGGTATGAATGGAATGCGGTCGGCTGCAGTGCAGCGCGGGACGCCCGGCTCGTCGCTCCGGCAGAGTGTAGGTGCCGTTGCTTGATAGATGAATCCGAATTTTTCTATCGACTGATCGGCTTATTCAATTAAAGCCGCACGGCGCATTCATCTCTTGCAGGGGAGAGCGACCGAGGCATATGATGCCAGGCCAGATTATCAATAATATTATTGGAGATGTGCATGGCCGGACCCCACGACGCGCCCAAAGACCCTTCCGCCTCGGCGCCCGCCGGCCAGGATCCTTTCGAGCCAGCGCGGGAAGCCGCGGACGGCCTGGGTAAAGGACTGACCAACTACGGCGACAAGGGCTTCTCGCTCTTCCTGCGCAAGGCCTTTATCAAGGGCGCCGGCTACACCGACGACGCGTTGTCCCGGCCGGTGATCGGCATCGTCAACACCAACAGCAGCTACAACCCCTGCCATGGCAACGCGCCGCAGCTGGTGGAAGCGGTCAAGCGCGGCGTCATGCTGGCGGGCGGGTTGCCGGTGGACTTTCCCACCATCTCGGTGCACGAGAGTTTTTCGGCGCCGACCAGCATGTACCTGCGCAACCTGATGTCGATGGACACCGAGGAGATGATCCGCGCCCAGCCGATGGACGCCGTGGTCCTGATCGGCGGCTGCGACAAGACCGTGCCCGCGCAACTGATGGGCGCGGCCTCGGCCGGCGTCCCGGCCATCCAGCTGGTGACCGGGTCCATGCTGACCGGCTCGCATCGCGGCGAACGCGTGGGCGCCTGCACTGACTGCCGCCGTTATTGGGGCCGCTACCGCGCCGACGAGATCGACGCCGCCGAGATCGCCGACGTCAACAATCAGCTGGTCGCCAGCGTGGGCACCTGTTCGGTGATGGGCACGGCAAGCACCATGGCCTGCCTGGCCGAAGCGCTTGGCATGATGGTGGCGGGTGGCGCTTCGGCGCCAGCGGTCACGGCCGACCGCGTGCGCGTGGCCGAGCGTACCGGCGCTACCGCCGTGGCAATGGCCCGCGCGGGATTGACCCCGGACCGCATCCTCACCGGCCGCGCCATCGAGAATGCCTTGCGGGTTCTGCTGGCGATCGGCGGCTCCACCAATGGCATCGTGCACCTGACGGCCATTGCCGGCCGGCTGGGTATCGATATCGACCTGGCCGGGCTGGACCGCATGAGCCGCGAGACGCCGGTACTGGTGGACCTCAAGCCCTCGGGCCAGCACTATATGGAGGACTTCCACAAGGCCGGTGGCATGCCCGCGCTGCTGCGCGAACTGCGGCCGCTGCTGCACCTGGACGCGCTCACGGTGTCGGGCCGCACGCTGGGCGAGGAGCTGGACGCGGCGCCCGCGCCATTCGCCCAGGACGTCATCCGGCCGTTCGGCGATCCGATCTACCCAGTGGGCGGCCTGGCGGTGCTGCGGGGCAACCTGGCCCCCGGCGGCGCCATCATCAAGCAGTCGGCCGCCGATCCCGTGCTGATGGAGCACGAGGGGCGCGCGGTGGTCTTCGAGGATGCCGAGGATATGGCCTTGCGCATCGACGACGATGCGCTCGATGTGCGCGCCGACGATATCCTGGTGCTCAAGCGCATCGGCCCGACCGGAGCGCCCGGCATGCCGGAGGCCGGCTACATGCCGATTCCCCGGAAGCTGGCGCGCGCCGGCGTCAAGGATATGGTGCGCATCTCGGATGGCCGCATGAGCGGCACTGCGGCCGGCACCATCGTGCTGCATGTGACGCCGGAAGCTGCCGTCGGCGGGCCGCTGGCCCATGTGCGCAGCGGCGACCGCATCCGGCTGTCGGTGGCGCGGCGCGAGCTCTCGCTGCTGATCGACGACGCGGAACTGGCGCGCCGCGCCGCCGGGCACGAAGTCACGCGGCCGACCGCCGAGCGCGGCTACCGCAAGCTGTTCCTGGCGACGGTGACGCAGGCCGACCAGGGCGTGGATTTCGATTTTCTCCGGGCCGCGCAGACCAGCGAAACCGTGCCCCGTCAATCCTGAGGTGCCGGTCATGGATCGTCGAACCCGGGCAGGTACCCGCGCGCAGCCGGTGGATGCCGTCCACAGTCAGGATGAAGCCGCCGGCGGTGGCGCGGATGCCATGCTGGCCGCCGCCGCGATACTGGAGGAAGACATCGTGTTCGGCTTGCTGAGTCCGCGCGAGCGGCTGGTCGAAGACGATCTGATGGCGCGCTTCGGCCTGAAGCGCCATGTGGTGCGCCAGCTCCTCGTCGCGCTCGAAGGCATGGGCGTGGTCGAGCGCAAGCGCAATGTCGGTGCGGTGGTGCGCGCCTTTGCGCCGCGCGAGGTGATGGAGCTGTACGCCTTGCGCGAAGTGCTGGAAACGCACGCCGCCAGCCTGATCGCGCTGCCGGTGCCGGCGGCGCGCCTGCAGGCGCTGGTATCCGTCCAGCAGGCACACGATGCCGCCGTGGCCGCGGGCGACGCGCGGGCCGTGTTCCGCATCAACCAGCGCTTTCACCGCGAGCTGTTCACGCTGGTCGACAACACGGTGCTGCGGCAGGCGATCGAGGAATACGCGCGCCGCGCCCATCCCATCCGCTTCGGTTCGCTGGCGGCGGCGGGCTACCGCGAGCGTGCCCGGCAGGAGCACTGGGCCATGATCGAGGCCTTGCGCGACGGGCGGCGCGAGGCGCTCATCGCGCTATGCCGCAATCATTTGCTCCCTTCGCGGGACGCCTACCTGGCGGCGGAACGCGAACGCGGCGCCCTGCCGGCATAGGCGGGGTCAGCGCTGTGCCGGGCGGGCTACCACATGGCTTGCCGATCATGCCTGTTAATATCGGTTCCTTCTAAGAAAATCGTCAGTCGGCAAATAGATGTCCGCGCAACCGCGTAATACGCCCCCGGAGCGCTCGCCCAAGATGGGGCTGGGTGGTTTGATCCTGCTTCTGGCCCTGGGATCGGTACTGCTGACCATGGCCAACACGCTGTACTCCAGCTATCGTGTGCAACGCGACCTGTTGATCAGGAATACGCTGGAAGCCAACCGCGTCTATGCGGCCAAGCTGGCGGAGTCCACCGAGACCCATCTCGACAGCACCATGCAGCAGCTGGCATACAGCGCCAGGGTGCTGGCCTCGAACATGGATGTGCCGGCGCGCCTGGCGGAGGAGGCCGACCGTCTCCGCCTGCAGACCCGGAGCCTGAATTCGGTCGCCATCGTGCGCCGGGACGGAACGCTGGTTGCTGTTTCGCCGACCACCTTGCGTGTTGCCGGCACCAGCGTCAAGACGGACTGGGGACATGCGCTGCTGACGACCCGCACGCCTGCGATCAGCGAACCATTCATATCGTCAACGGGCCGGCTCATCATCTTTATTTCCCATCCGATCATCGACGCGGAGGGACGGCTGCTCGGTTATCTGGGGGGCACGATTTATCTGAATGCCAAGAACATGCTGCATACGATTCTCGATAGGCACTATTATCGGGACAGTTCGTACGTCTATGTGGTGGACCGCAAGGGCACCATTATTTTTCATCCGGACAATACGCACGTCGGAAAATCGATCATCAAGAATGCGGTCGTCCGGGCGGTGACCGGCGGCGAGGCGGGGTCGCAGGACGTGCAAACCCTGTATGGCGTCGACATGCTGGCCGGCTACGCGCCCGTCAAATCCACCGGCTGGGGCATCGTTGTGCAGAAATCCACGGAAACCACGCTGGCGAACCTTAACCACCTCGCGCTCGTGACCTTCGGCAACAGCATTCCGTTCCTGCTGCTGTCGCTGGTCTTTATCTGGTGGTTCTCGCGGTTGATTTCCAGGCCGCTGGGGCAACTGGCCGAGAACGCCAGAATGGTGGCCACCCCGGATGGCATGGGGAAAATAGAAAAGATCCTGTGCTGGTACCTCGAGGCCGACCGGCTGAAAAAAGCGCTGCTGCGCGGCATGAGCCTGACCAGCAGCGAGCTGGATAAACTCAATCAGCAAACCATTACCGATGCGCTGACGGGTTTGCGCAACCGCCGCGGGCTGGCCAATGCCTTGGACCTATACCGGCAGGCAGGCCAATCCTTCGCGGCGATCACGCTCGACGTGGACCATTTCAAGGCAATCAACGACCGCTACGGGCACGATGTCGGCGACCAGGTATTGAAGCATATCGCCGGCCTGATGCGCGCGGGCTCCCGGGGCGGCGATATGGCAAGCCGCAGCGGTGGCGAGGAGTTCGTCATATTGCTGCCCGGTTCCAGCCAGGAGAACGCCTTCCATATCGCCGAGCGTTTGCGCGAGGCGGTGGAGAGAACGCCGAACCCGACCGGCGGCGTGATCACGATTTCACTGGGTGTGGCGCATTTCCCCTCGTCGGCGGAGGCGGTCGGCGAGGTGCTCAAGCAGTCCGATATCGCCCTCTATCAGGCCAAGCGCAGCGGACGCAACAAGACCGTTTCCTATCGCAAGGAACCGGCCGGCGCAGTGGCGCCGCACTAGCGGGACAAAGGGGTGCTCTCGCCACGCTCGCCCCAGGGCAGCTTTCCGCCGCCAGCCGGGCTTCAGTCGGGCTCGCCTGCTTGCGGTGGACTGCGCATCCCGGCGGACGCCGCCGTTGGCGCCAGCGCGCTGCGCAGCGGCGGGCGCGCCAGGTTGGCCTGCCACGCGCGCTGGGTCACCTGCGCGATCTGGTTATAGGCTTCCCTGGAAATCACGTTCTCCTCGCGCATGGCTTCCAGCGAGCGCTGGCCCTTGCGCAAGGCGAACAGCATCAGCAGGCGCTTCTCCAGCGCTACCGTGTAGCCGCCGAACTGTGCCCGCATTTCGTCCAGGCCCCCGCTAGCCGACCTGACACGCTCTTCGAGCACGCCGTCCAGCACGGTCGTCAGCCGCGCCCCGAACACCGGTGTCAGCAGTGAGCGGTTGTATTGGCGCAGCCGCTCCAGCACGGTCTGGCGGCAGACCAGCAGTTCGAAGCGGTCGGCCAGCGCGCGGGCCAGCGGCCGGTCGATCGACAAGCGCCGATGCAGGAACAGCGCTATGCGGTAGCCGCGCTGGTAGTCCAGGATATGCCGGGCGGCGCGGTTGTAGCCCAGGCGTCCATGCTCGCGCGCCGCATCGATCATCATCGCGGTATTGCGCATCATGGCGTCGAGGTTGGCCACCGAGATCACGCCGTCGCCATACTCCGGGATCAGTTCGCGCTCGCGCGTGGCCAGCGTGACCAGGCCAATGGTGAAGCGGTCGCGCTCGGACAGGGCGGTATCGAAGTCGAACTCCATCGAGCCCAGCTCGATCTCGCGCCGGTAATGCGCCGCCACCTCGCGTGCCGCGGCCGGGGGCAGGTCGAAGGTCTGTGCGATGCGCTCCAGCATGGTCTCGACCTCCTCGGTCGAGAGCCGGATGGCCTGCTGCTGCAGCGCCTGTTCCTGTGGCGAGAGCCGATCCAGGCCAAGCTGGTGGATCAGCCAGCGCAGCGTGGTGCCGTTGAGCAGCAGGCTCACCAGCACGAAGCCGGTAGCCAGGATGGCGACAAAATGGCGTGCTTCATAAGGCAGGGCATCGTTTTCGGCGATGCCCAGCGCCAGCACCAGCGTGACCGCGCCGCGCAGGCCGCCCCAGGCAATCGCCAGCTTGTAGGCCCCATTGATCGGCGCGCTCAGCTTCAGCCACGACAGCAGCGGCAGCAAGCCGAACAAGGTCAGCAGGCGCGCGGCCAGCGCGGCCAGCACCAGCGCCAGCAGCCACAGGCCATGGTGCGGCGTCACCCCGGCCAGCAGCGACGGCACCCGTACTGCCGCCAGCAGGAAGACGATGGCCCCCGCGATCCCTGCGAACTGTTCCCAGATCATGCGCAGGTGACGCCAGTTGCGCGGGCGCAACCGGGTGGGACCGAGCGCGCTCACCATCAGCCCGGCGCATACCACGGCTACCACGCCCGAGACACCGAGCAACTGGTCGGCCAGCAGGTACAGCGGGTAGGGCAGCGCCAGCGTCAGCGCGCCTTCGGCCATGGCCAGCCCGGCCAGGCGAGGCAGCAGGTCGGCCACCAGCCGCCCCGCGATCGCGCCGCACAGCACGCCGCCGGCAAAGGACCAGGCCAGCTCGCGCAATCCGGCGCCGAGCGTGGCGTCGGTCCCGTGCCCGGTCAGCATGGCCACCAGCACACCGGCAATGGCGATGGCGGCGGCGTCGTTAAGCAGGCTCTCGCCTTCGACCAGCCGGATCAGCCGGGCCGGGGCGCCCACGTCGCGGAAGATCGCGATCACCGCGGCCGGATCGGTGGTGGCCACCACCGCGCCCAGCAACAGGCAGACCACCACGCTGGTACCGCTGGCCAGGGAGGTGACCAGCCCGATCACGCCGGTGGCCACGATCACGGCTACGATGGCCAGCAGCAGGACCGGTGCCGCGTCCGGCAGCATATTGCGCACGTCGGCGGTCAGCGCGGCATGGAACAGCAATGGCGGCAGGAAGATCCACAGGTAGGCCTCGGGCGGCAGGGCCGGGTCGATCAGCGGATGCAGGAAATGCCGGGCGAACTGCGGGGCGGAGGCATCGATGAGCACGTAGCCGGCACCGATGGCGATACCGATCGCCGAGAGCAGCGTGGATTCCGGCAGCGTCAGCCTGGCTGCGGCGACCTGCACCACCGCGACAATGGCCAGCAGCGCGCCCGCCAGGATAAGTACGTCGACGACGATATTCAAACGGGTCTCCGCGGCCGGACGGGCGAGGGCCGGGGTTGTGCTGCTGGTGTCTGTGTCACGCCTGCTTCCTTGATTTCCGATGTGGCTGCCGGCGTCGAACATACCGCGAATGCCGGCGCGCTTTCAAGCGTTGTACGGTTTGCTTACTGCTTCGCGCATCGCGCGCTTGCCAACGGCGCCAGTATCGCTCACGGGGTGGCAGGCACGCCGCCGCCAGCCTGAGCCAGGTGGGCGCGCAAGGCGCCGACCAGCGCCACCGCCGCGGGCGACAGGCTGCGGTTGCGCGCCGTCACCAGCCCGATCGAGCGTTCCGTCACCGGGGCGGTGAGCAGGCGCTCGACGATGCCGGCCTGGCGCACCGTGCCGGCCGCGATTTCCGGCAGCGCAGCCACGCCGAAGCCGCATTCGACCATGGCCGCGATGGTGGCCAGGTGCTCGGCCTCGAACACCGGCTGGAAGCGGATGCGATTCTGCAGGAAGGCCCATTCGGCGTACTGGCGCACGCTGCTGGGGTGGTTCATGGAAACGTGTGGCGCGTCGACGGTGTCGGCCCAGCGCAGCGGCCCCTTGCCTTGCGCCAGCGGGTGCCCGGCGGGGATCAGCAGCACGAAGCGGTCGGACATCATGGGGTCGTAGTGCAGGTCTGCCTGCTGCGGGTCGGCCGCGGTCAGCGCGAAGTCCACCTCGCCGGCGCGCACCAGGTCGAAGGCGGGGCCGGAAAGCGTGTCGTAGACCTTGAGCGCCACCTGTGGATGGTCTCGCCGGTAGGCCATCAGCACGCGCGGCAGCAGGCGGGCCGCCAGAGACGGCAGGGCGGCCACCGCAACCTGGCCGCGTTCGGCACTGGCGATGCCGCTGACCGCATCGATGGCGTCGCGGAAGGCGGCCTGCAGGATCGCCGCCTGCTGCATGAAGACCTCGCCCGCCGCCGTCAGGCGCACCGTGCGGGTGGTGCGGTCGAACAGCCGCACGCCGAGCGATTCCTCGATGCGCAGGATCTGGGTGGACAGCGCGGACTGCGACAAGTGCAACTGGCCTGCCGCCTGACGGAAGTTCAGGGTCCGGCCGAGCACCAGCGTGGTCTCGACGTCGCGCATCGATAAGTTGATTTTCATGGGATTGATCTGATTTTCAGATCATTCTATATGGAAAATCTGATTCATCAATCAACGTGGCTTGTCTACACTGGCGCTCAATCGTGCTGAACCCACGCCGCGAGGCACGACAGGGCACTGTCAGGCGCCGTTTTCGCCATATCTTCGTGGGCAGCCATCCCAATACAACCACGCCAGTCCGTACCGAGGAGCACCATGCCCGATGTCCCCGCCGCCTTTTCGCTAGCCGGTCCCGGCACCGCCCACGCCGTGGTGGTGGGCGGCGGCACCATGGGCGCCGACGTAGCCGTGGTGCTGGCCCGCGCGCTTTGCCGCACCACCGTGGTCGAGCCCGAGGCGCACCGCGCCGCCGCGGTGCCGGCCAGGGTTGCCGCCAATCTCGCGGCCATCGGGCCGGCAGCCGAGGCCGGCATGGCCGGCCTGGCGGTGGCGGCCTCGCTCGAAGCCATCGACTGGAACACGGTCGACCTGGTGATCGAATGCATTCCCGAGCGGCTCGATATCAAGCGCGCCCTGTTTGCCGACCTGGCCCGGCGCGCGCGGCCGGATGCCATCCTGGCCAGCAATAGCTCGAGCTTCCCGATCAGTGCCATCGGCGAGGGCCTGCCCACCCGCGAGCGCATGCTCGGACTGCATTTCTTCATGCCGGCCCACCTGGTGCCGCTGGTGGAGGTGGTGCTGGGCAACGGCAGCGCCGAGGCCGGCGCCGACGCCTTGATCGTCTTCATGCGCCGGTGCGGCATGGTGCCGGTCAAGGTGAAGAAAGACCTGCCGGGATTTCTCGCCAACCGCTTGCAGCACGCCTTGTCGCGCGAAGCCTTCGACCTGATCGACCGCGGCATCGCCTCGCCCGAGGATGTGGATGCGGCGGTGCGTTTCGGCTTCGGCTTTCGCTTCCTGGCCGCCGGCCCGGTGATGCAGCGCGACCATGCCGGCATCGACGTGCACGCGGCGGCCGGGGCTACCATGTATCCCACCTTCTGCAACGCCGCGACGCCGGCCCGCTGCCTGAGCGAGCGGGCCGCGGACGGCCGCCATGGCATGAAGAGCGGAGAAGGTTTCTACCAGTGGACACCCGAGGCCATCGCCGCCGAGCGCGAGCGTTATGATCGCCTGCTGCGCGCGGGGCTCGACCTGATCGCGCCGGAGTTGCCGAAGATCGAACCCTGAGAATTCCAGGCAATATGGCAATACCGATGTTTGCCGGAATGCAGCCCCGGAAATGCCGGACCTACCGATACCGAATGCAATATGAGTGAACACACCCTGCTGGCGGATTCCCCGCTGATCATTACCGTGGCGCCCAACGGTGCCTACAAGACCGCCAAGGATCACCCGGCCGTGCCGCTGACCGCGCGGACGCTGGCCGCCGAGGCACGTGCCTGCCTCGATGCCGGCGCCGCCATGATGCATATGCACGTGCGCCAGCCCGATGGGCGCCATTCCCTGGATGCCGGGATCTATCGAGAGGCCCTGGCCGCGGTCAGGCAGGCGGTGGGCGATGCGCTGCTGGTCCAGGTAACCAGCGAGGCCGCTGGCATCTACCGTGCCGCCGAACAGATTGCGATGGTGCGTGAGCTGCGGCCGGAAGCGGTCTCGATCGGCCTGCGTGAAATCGCAGTGCCGGACATCCCCGAGGCGGAACTGGCCGGCTTCCTCGCCTGGCTGGCGCGGGAGCGGGTCATGACGCAGATTATCCTGTACGACGCGGCCGACGTGGCGCGCTGGCAAGCCCTGCGGGCGCGCGGGCTGGTGCCGCCGGGCGCGTGGTCGGTGCTGTTTGTGCTGGGCCGCTATTCGGCCGGGCAGGTCTCGTCGCCGCACGACCTGCTGCCATTCCTGCAGGTCTTCGACGGCTCGCTGCCGTGGGCAATCTGCGCCTTCGGGCGCGAGGAGAATGCCTGCGTGACCACCGCCGCGGCCTTTGGGGGGCATGTACGGGTCGGATTCGAGAACAACCTGAAGCTGCGCGACGGCAGCACCGCGTCAGGCAACGCGGCCCTGGTCGGGCAGGCGGCCGAGGGCGCGCGGACGCTGGGCCGTCCGCTAGCCTCGGCCGAGCAGGCCCGCCGCATGTACAGCGAGATCCGCTGATCGCCCGGCGCGCGCCTCAGGCGTCGCCATGGCGCTCAAGCGCCGTCGCTGAAGGTGTCGCGGGTGCCGATGCGTGCGCCGTCGCTGTACGGGTCGCGCGGACCGAGGCGGTTACCGTCCGTATAGGGGTCGCGCGGCCCCAGTTTGCTGGCGCCCTGCGAGTAAATATCACGGGTCTGACCAGCGGCTGCGCCATCGAGATAGGGATCGACGCTGCGCGGCGCGGCGCTGGCGAGGCCGGCAACGCCGGCCAAGGTGGCGGCCAGGGTGGTGGCCAGCAGGGCTTGCTTGATCGTACGCATGGTGTTTCTCCTGGGGTTCGGCGATCTCCATCGATCGACCGTGCCGCCAGTCTAAGAATCCGGCACCCACGGCAACATGACTGGTACATGACAATCCTGTCATGCGCCTTCCTTCCTTCCTTCCTTCCTTCCTTCCTTCCGCTCCCGCAGGCAGTTGCCCGCTGACCTGGTTCGCCTGCCTGGCCTGCGCCGACGTCTCCAATGCTGTGGTGGGGGGCTTCTCAGCCCTTTTTTCGGCAAGTTCGCGCATATCCCTCCTATTCGTTCCGAATTCTTCGCAATGATGCTGCGGCACCGTGGAAGGCATCCTGATGATGCATCGTTCGAAAATAGGCCGGAAATGTGCCAAAAATCTCATAAATTCTTAATGAATGGCGTAAACGCCTGATATCACGCTATCCTTGCCGAATTGTCGGGAGCGAGGCACACCGCACCGATGCCGCGAGCGGCCATGGGCCGTCATTGACGATAGGTGGCGTGGTCTGAAATCGGAGTGCGGAAGAGACGCAAAAGGGATGGAAGAGGATAGAAAAGAGATACAAAATCGCATTTGGCCGGTGTGCGCGGGTGCGGGCACGGCGGCCGCAATAACATAAGGCCTCGACAAGCCACGGAACATGACGCTTTACCAGATCAAACCAAAATTCCAGGCGCTCTTGCGGCCCCTGGTGAAGCGCCTTGCCGCGCAAGGCGTGACTGCCAACCAGGTCACGCTGGCCGCCGCTGGCGGGTCGCTGGTGGTCGGAGCGCTGGTCGCGGCGCTGGCCTGGCTGCCGATGGTGTTCCTCCTGATGCCCCTCTGGCTGTTTGTGCGCATGGCACTCAACGCCATCGACGGCATGCTGGCGCGCGAGCATGGCCAGCAGAGCGTACTGGGCGCCTATCTCAATGAACTCGGCGACATCGTCTCCGATCTTGCATTGATCCTGCCGTTTGCGCTGGTTCCGCCTTTCGGGGCCGGCGAGGTCATGGTGTTCGCCGTCCTGGCCGTGATCGTCGAATGCGCGGGCCTGATCGGGCCGCTGGCCGGCGCCAGCCGGCGCTATGACGGTCCGCTCGGCAAGAGCGACCGGGCACTGCTGCTGGGTGCGCTTGGCTTGTGGGTCGGGCTTGGCCTGGGCCTGGCCTATGCTGCGCACTGGCTGTGGGTGCTGTTGTCGCTGCTGTCATTGCTGACCATCGCCAACCGGGTGCGCCGCGGCGTGGCCGAGGCAGAGCTGGCGCGCCGGACACCGGCGCCGTCGCGCGAACCGCCTTCCCAACCCATGGAGTGATACTACGTGGATAGTCAAACCGGTCGTACCCCCGTCGAAGCACAGTTCAAGACCCATGATGGCCAGTCGCTGTTCTACCGCCACTGGCCGGCCGCGGGTAGCGGCCCGCTAGGCGCCGTGGTCCTGTTTCATCGCGGGCACGAGCATTCGGGCCGTATCGCCCACCTGGTGGATGAACTGGACCTGCCCGGCCACGCTTTCTTCGCGTGGGATGCGCGCGGCCATGGACGCTCGCCGGGGGAGCGGGGCTACAGCCCCAGCCTGGCCACCTCGGTGCGCGACATCCAGACCTTCGTCGACCATATCGCCGCCGTCCACGGCATTCCGGTGGAGCGCATCGCGGTGGTGGCGCAAAGCGTGGGCGCGGTCCTGGCCGCAACCTGGGTGCACGATTACGCGCCGCGGATCCGCAGCCTGGTGCTGGCGTCGCCGGCCTTCAAGGTCAAGCTCTACGTGCCGCTGGCGCGTCCGGGCCTGAAATTGATGCACAGGCTGCGCGGCAAGTTCTTCGTCAACAGCTACGTCAAGGCCAGGTTCCTGACGCACGATCCCGGGCGCATCGCCAGCTACCAGCAAGACCCGCTGATCACGCGCCCGATTGCCGTCAATATCCTGCTGGACCTCTATGAGACGGCGGAGCGCATCGTGGCCGATGCAGCGGCCATCACCGTGCCGACGCAGTTGCTGATTTCCGGTGCCGACTGGGTGGTTCACCGCGCGCCGCAGGACGCGTTCTACGAGCGGCTGGGCTCTGCCGTCAAGGAACGCATCGTGCTGGACGGCTTTTACCATGACACCCTGGGCGAGCGCGATCGTGCCCCGGCCGTGGCGGCGGCAAGGCGCTTTATCGTGCGCGAGTTCGAGACACCGTCGGCGCCGGTCACGCTGCTGAACGCGGACCGCAGCGGCGCATTCAAGGAGGAGTCGGACCGGCTCGCACGGCCGCTGTCTCCGGCCAGCCCGGCTGGCATGTACTGGGCCCTGGCGCGGGCCGGCCTGAAGTTGGGCGGCTTGCTGTCCGATGGCGTGCGGCTGGGGCACCAGACCGGCTTCGACTCCGGCTCCACGCTGGACTACGTCTATTGCAACAAGGCGGGGGGGCGCTTCGGCATCGGTCCGGTGATCGACCGCAATTACCTGGACGCCATCGGCTGGCGCGGCATCCGCCAGCGCAAGGTGCATATCGAGGAGTTGCTGGGCGATGCGATCGCCAGCCTGCGCGCTGCCGGCGCGCCGGTGCGCATTGTCGACATCGCCGCGGGCCATGGCCGCTACGTGCTGGAGGCGCTGGCGAACGGCTTCCATGGCGCCGCCGCGCAACAGGTGCAGAGCATCCTGCTGCGCGACTATAGCGATATCAACGTCACGCAGGGCCGCGCACTGATCCGCGCCAAGGGTCTCGCCGATATCGCCCGCTTCGAGAAGGGCGATGCGTTCGACGGCGACGACCTTGCCGCGCTCGACCCGGCGCCCACGCTGGCTATCGTCTCCGGCCTGTATGAACTGTTTGGCGACAACGCCATGGTGTCGCGCTCGCTGGGCGGGCTGGCACGGGCGGTGGCGCCGGGCGGCTACCTCGTGTATACGGGCCAGCCCTGGCACCCGCAGCTCGAATTCATCGCGCGCGCGCTCACCAGCCACCGCGCCGGTTCGGCCTGGGTGATGCGGCGGCGCCCGCAGGCGGAGATGGACGAACTGGTGCGGCAGGCCGGTTTCGAGAAGATTGCCCAGCGTATCGACCCGTGGGGCATCTTCACGGTCAGCCTGGCGCGCAGGACTGCATGATGCTGCGCCAGCGCGCCCGAGACGGGCATACCGCCATGGCGGCAGGGCAGGCCGGCGCCACCGGGGCTCGCCCGTGGGGCCTCGCCCTGGTCCTGCTGGCCGCCATGGGCGCGCTGTTCTTCTCCTCGTATGGACTCGCCAACTGGCTGGCGAGCCAGCGCGCGGCGGTGCCGTTCTTCTTTTTCGGGTGGGAGCGGCAGATTCCCTTTGTGCCGTGGAGCATCGTGCCGTACTGGTCGATCGACCTGCTCTACGGCCTGTCCTTCTTCCTGTGGCGCACGCGGGCCGACCTGCTGACCCACGCCAGGCGCTTGCTGGCCGCGCAGCTGATATCGGTGGCTTGCTTCATTGCCTTTCCGCTGCGTTTCGCCTTCGAGCGGCCACAGGCCGATGGCCTGCCAGGCCATCTGTTCACGCTGCTGGGCGGGTTCGACAAGCCGTTCAACCAGGCGCCGTCCCTGCATATCGGCCTGCTGGTGATCCTGTGGGTGGCCTACGCCATGCACGCGCGCGGCGGCTGGCGCTGGCTGCTGCACGGCTGGTTCGCGCTGATCGGGGTGTCCGTGCTGACCACCTACCAGCACCATGTCATCGATGTGCCCACCGGCTGGCTGGTGGGCTGGTTCTGCGTTTTCCTGTTTCCTTTCCAGCGCGGGCAGGCGGCTGCCGGGCCCGCTGCCGGGGGACGCACGCGGCAATTGGCTATGCGTTACGCGGTGGCCGCCCTGGCCGTTGGCGCGGTCGCCCTGGCGCTGTTGTCGACGTCCGCCGTTGCCGCGTTGCTGCTGGGCTGGCTCGCGCTGGCCCTGGCATGCGTTGCCGCGATCTATCGGCAAGGCCAGGCCACCCTGTTCCAGAAGCGGCACGACGGCCATATGCCGCTTGCCGCGCGCTGGGTGCTGGCGCCCTATCTGCTTGGCGCCTTCGCCAATTCGCGCTGGTGGACGCGCCGCCAGCCCGGCGCCAGCGAGATCGTGCCGGGGGTGTGGGTTGGCCGTTTGCCGGGCAGCGCGGAACTGCGCCGGCTCGGCGCCGATGCCGTACTCGACCTGAGTGCCGAATTGCCCCGGCTGGCGCCCGCTGCCTGGTATCGCTGCGTGCCGGTGCTGGACCTGACCGTGCCCACGCCCGCGCAGCTGGATGAAGCAGTGGGCGTGCTTGACGCGTGGCATCGCGACGGGCGCAAGGTACTGGTTTGCTGCGCGCTCGGCTACTCGCGCAGCGCGCTGGTGGCCGGCGCGTGGTTGTCCGGGCATGCCGGCGTGCACGATGCTGGAGAGACGCTGGCGCTGCTGCGCAAATACCGCCCGGCCGTGGTGCTGGGCCCGGACAGCGTGGCCGCGCTATCGCAATTCATCGGCCGCCGGCGCGCGGCCGCGCAGGTTTCCGGGGGAGCAGGCCATGCCGATCTCAACGCATGACGACGACCGGCTCGAGGCTGGCGCCGAGCACTGGGTGGCGCAGGCCGCGGTGGGCGGGCTCGACGCCGCAGCCCGCCTGGTCTGGGCCGGGCTGGCGCTGGCATTGGTCAACCTGCTGCTGGCCGGCACCCTGTCGCCCGCGGGCCGCGTCTATCTTGTGCTCGGCATCGTGGCGGCCGCGCTCGGCGCTGTCCAGCTGTGGCTGCTGATACGCGTGGCGATCGACCGGCGCCTGTTCGGCGCGCTCGCCGAGGCTTCGGCGCTTGCCGGCATGGCTGCATCCCTGGCCTCGCTCGACCAGGCGCTGGCGGGGCTGGGCTGGGGCCGGCCGGTGGCCGGCGGCCGCTCCCTGGCGCGGCGCGCTCGCGGCGCACTGCGTTTCCTCCACTGGGCCGCCGCGCTGGCTGCCCTGCAATTGCTGGCAGCCTTGCTGCTGTTGCTGCTGAGATAACACGAATGTGGTTTGCCAAACTGGTGGCGCGCGCCATCATCCTGTTCGCACGTTTGCTGACCGGCATGCAGGCTCGCTGGAACGGCTGCCTGCCCGCCGCGGTGCAGCGCATCTATTTCGCCAACCACAGCAGCCACGGCGACTTCGTGCTGATCTGGGGTTGCCTGCCGCCGGACCTGCGCCCGCTCACGCGGCCGGTGGCGGGCGCGGACTACTGGAACAAGTCGTCATTGCGCCGGTTTATCGGCAGGGATGTGTTCAATGCCCTGCTGATCGATCGCAGCCGTAGCGAGCCGGGCAGCGATCCGGTGGCGCTGATGGAGCACGCGGTGCGGCAGGGCGATTCGCTGATCCTGTTTCCCGAGGGCACCCGCAATACCACCGACGAGCGGCTGCTGCCCTTCAAGAGCGGCATCTATCATCTCGCGCGTACCTGCGCCGAGGTGGAGTTCGTGCCCGTGTGGATCGACAACCTCAACCGTGTGATGCCCAAGGGCGAGTTCGTGCCGGTGCCGCTGCTATGCACGGTTACCTTCGGCAAGCCGCTGAAGCTTGGCGCGGAAGAAGCCAAGGACGATTTCCTGGCGCGTTGCCGCGCAGGCTTGCTGTCGCTTGCGCCGAAGCTGGACTAAGACACCATGACGATTCCTCGACCGACCATGATGCACGAGACCTGGCTGCTGTTCGGCGGCGTCTTCGGCGTGCTGTTGCTGGCCTCCGCCGTGACCGCGCTGCTGCGCTGGCGCGTTGCCGGGGGCCGCCCGCATGCGGTCATCGACAACCTGGGCGCACGGGTGTCCGCCTGGTGGTGGATGATCGGCGTGCTCGGGGTGACCTTCGCCCTGGGGCGGACCGCCATCATCGTGCTGTTCTACCTGCTGTCGTTCTTCGCCTTGCGCGAGTTCATCACCATCACCACCACGCGGCGCGGCGACCATCGCGCCATCGTTGCCGCCTTCTTCGTCTTCCTGCCCATGCAGTATGTGCTGGTGTATATCGGCTGGTACGGGCTGTTCTCCATCTTTATCCCGGTCTACGCGTTCCTGTTCCTGCCGATCCTGTCGGCGTTGTCGGCGGAAACCACGCGCTTCTTCGAACGCTGCGCGGAGGTGCAATGGGCGGTGATGATCTGCGTGTTCTGCATCTCCCATGTGCCGGCCTTGCTGACCTTGCCGATTCCCGGCTTCGAGGATCGCAACCTGCTGCTGATCGCCTTCCTGGTGATCGTGGTGCAGGGCAGCGACGTGCTGCAGTACGTGTGGGGCAAGCTGCTCGGCAAGACCAGGATCGCCCCGCTGCTGTCGCCGTCGAAGACCGTCGAAGGCTTTGTCGGCGGCGTGGCCAGCGCCACCGCGCTGGGCGCCTCGCTGTGGTGGATCACGCCCTACGGCTCGCCCTGGAAGGCGGGCCTGATCGCGCTGGCGATTGCCCTGATGGGATTTCTTGGCGGACTGGTGATGTCGGCCATCAAGCGCGATCGCGATATCAAGGACTGGGGCCATATGATCCAGGGCCATGGCGGCATGCTGGACCGGCTGGATTCGGTGGTGTTCGCCGCGCCGATCTTCTTCCACATCACCCGCTACTGGTGGGTGCCCTGAGTGGAGTGGGGCGGAGCGGTTCGCGCCATCCCGGCGTTGCCCGCCTGCGCCGCTCTTCCGCGTTGCCAGTCGACCTGGCCTTTCAACCTGTCGTCTTAACGGCCGATGGGGTATTCAGCCGTCCGGCGCCACGGGTGCATGGCCGGCAGCAACATCATCATGTCAAGCAAGCGCATCGAGCATATTCTCATTGTCGGCTTCGGCTGCATCGGCCAGGCCATCCTGCCGTTGTTGTCGCATGCCTACCCGGACGCCGCCATCACGGTGCTGGACCGGACCATGGACGCCCACCGGCTTGCGCTGGCCCGGCAATATCGCGCGGCCCCGCTGCACGCCACCGTCACAGCCGGGAACCATCCGGCGTTGCTCGGCCCCTTGCTCGGGCCGCAGAGCTTCCTGCTCAACCTGGCGCCTGCCGTGTGCAGCCGCGACCTGATCGCGCTGGCGCAGGCGCACCAGTCGCTCTACCTGGATAGCGGCATCGAACCCTGGGACTACGAGGACGGGATGGATTCGATCCATCTCAGCAACTACGCCCTGCGCAGCGAAATGCTGGCCTTTGCCCGCGGCCGCGAGCGCATGCCCACCGCGCTGGTGGCGCACGGCGCCAATCCCGGCCTGGTTTCCCTGCTGGCCAAGGCGGCCTTGCTGAAGCTGGCGCGGCATGCCGGCTTGCCCGACTCCCAGCCCGAAGACCAGGCCGCCTGGGCCGGGCTCGCGCGCCGGCTCGATGTACGGGTGATCCAGGTGGCGGAGTACGACAGCCAGTCCGCGCCAGGCTTCCCGGCCCCCGGCGAATTCGCCAACACCTGGTCGGCCGACGGCTTTATCACCGAATGCCTGCAGGACGCCGAACTGGGGTGGGGCAGCCATGAGCGCGGACTGCCCCCGGGCGGCAGGCGCCACGGCGATGGCAGCGATGCCGCCATCGCGCTGGACCGGCCCGGCCATCGCACGCGCGTGCGCTCGTGGTCCGCGTTGCATGGGCCCTTCGAGGCCTGGCTGATCACGCACAACGAGTCGATTTCGCTCGCCGAGTACCTGACTTGCGCCACGCCCGGCGAGCCCCTGTACCGGCCAACGGTCTACTACGCGTACCGGCCGACCCGGGCGACCCTGGCCTCGATGCAGTGGCTGGACGAGCGCGGGGCAAGCCGCATTGCCAGCCATCGCATCCTCAAGGACGAGATCGACGATGGCGTGGACGAACTCGGCGTGCTGCTGATGAGCGGATGCCATGGCGCGGTATGGCACGGCTCGCAACTGGACGTGCAGCGCGCCCGCAGGCTGGCGCCGCACAACTCCGCCACCAGCCTGCAGGTGGCGTCCAGCATTGTCGCCGGCATGCGCTGGGCGCAGGCCAACCCGGCGCGCGGCGTGACCGAGTCCGATGCGCTGGACTACCAGCCGGTGCTGGAGCAGGCCGCCGGCTGGTGGGCGCCCATGGTCACGCGGTTCACCGACTGGACGCCCGTACCGGGCCGCCGCACGCTGTCCTTCGACGAATTTCTCCTCACCGCTCCCGCGCCGCGGGACACGGAAATCACCCAGCCATGAAACGTATCGCGCAGACCCCGCGTGCCGACTGGCCGCAACAGCTGGAACGCATCGGCTTTCATTTCCACTCGCTGGACGAGCAAAACCTGCCGCGCCAGGTGGACCGCAACACCTTCTTCTACTGGCGCGAAGACGTGGCCTACGAATTCGAGGCGCAGGAGATCGAAGCGCTGTACGCCGCGGCGCTGGAGCTGAACCAGCGCTGCCTGGAGGCCGTGCAGCACGTGATCGACCACGATCTGTTCGCGCGGCTCGCCATCGCCCCGGATTTTGCCGGGCTGATCCGCGCGTCCTGGGAGCGCGACGAGCCGACGCTGTTCGGCCGCTTCGATATGACCATGGACGCGCTCGGCGTGCCCAAGATGTACGAATTCAACGCCGATACGCCAACGTCGCTGATCGAATCGAGCCTGGCGCAGTGGTTCTGGAAAGAGGCGGTGCAGCCGGATGCCGACCAGTTCAACAGCCTGCACGAGGCGCTGGTGGCGCGCTGGCAATGGCTGCGCCGCCATTACCGCGATGCGAAGGTATTGCATTTTGCGTGCATGTTCGACAGCCAGGAAGACGTCTGCAATGTGGAGTACCTGATGGATACCGC
Source organism: Cupriavidus sp. 96C5-1 (assembly GCF_057798855.1). Taxonomy (NCBI): domain Bacteria; kingdom Pseudomonadati; phylum Pseudomonadota; class Betaproteobacteria; order Burkholderiales; family Burkholderiaceae; genus Cupriavidus; species Cupriavidus sp. 96C5-1. The sequence continues at coordinate 36,644 of NZ_JBYOJU010000050.1, forward strand.
GCTGCAGGCGGGCTGGTCGGTCAAGATGACCGACCTGGAGCAGGTTGGCTCCGACGGGCGCGGCGGCTTCTACGATGGCGACGACGAGCCGATGGAACTGGTGTTCAAGCTCTATCCGTGGGAATGGATGGCGAGCTCCGACTATCGCGCGGAACTGGCGGGGAGCGCGGTGCGCTGGGTCGAGCCGCCATGGAAGGCCGTGCTCTCCAACAAGGCCATCCTGCCGATCCTGTGGGATCTGTTTCCCGGCCACCCCAACCTGCTGGAGGCGTCCTTCCGCGAGGGCGCGTTCGCCGGGCGCTCGTATGCCAAGAAGCCGTTCCTGTCGCGCGAAGGCGAGAGCGTGGTGCTGCTGACCCCGCAGGGCCGTTTCGAGAATCCCGGCGAGTACGGCGAGGAAGGCTTTATCTACCAGGCGTACGCACCCGCGCAGCGTTTCGACGCGCGTTACACCACGCTCGGTGTGTGGATCGTCGACGACGTGCCCACCGGTCTGTGCGTGCGCGAGGAACTGGGGCCGATCGCCAAGAACACCAGTTTCTTCGTCCCGCATTATTTTCAGAAAGCCTAGTCCGGAGAAAGACCAAAGCATGGCCAGGAAGAAGAGCAAGAAGGGCGGCCAGCCGTCGAAATACGGCAGCCCCTACCAGCCGCGGACCAGCGGCTCCAGCCGGCCGGCATGGGCCGGCCAGGCCAGGCCGGCCGCTGGCGCCGCCAGTGGCCGCAAGTCGCGGCCCATGTTGATGCTGATCGGCGTGTGCGCGCTGGCCACCGGCGCGGCGGTGATCGGTTCCTGCAGCAGCGACGGCGATGATGATGCCGTGACGGTGCGGCGCGCCAGCTACGCTTCGCAGGCCGACTGCGAGGCCGACTGGAATTCGCCCGACGATTGCGAAGCGGTGCCTCTCGATCGTCTCTACTCGTCCAGCCTGGCTGACACCGCCAGTGGCGGCGGCGGTGGCACAAGCAGTGGCGGGGGAGGGGGAGGCGGCTATCACGGGGGCTATCATGGCGGTCCCATAGCCCGCTGGTACGGGCCCTACTACACCGAATCGGGTACGGTCTACCACCCCGACGGCACGCAGACCCGGCGGGATATGTCGAGTGGCGCGCCGCGTCCCCTGGGCGTGTACGACAGCAGTGGCCAGATGGCCCGCATGGGCCAGGCGTCCGGGACACCGCATGCGGCCATGGTGGAGGAGGCTACGCTGCGCCGCAGCAGTCTCGGCCGTGGCGCGAGCGCCGGTATGTCGATGCGCTCGGCCGCCGTCAGCCGTGCACCGGTTTCGTCGCGTGGCGGGTTCACCAGCCGCTTCGGCGGTTCGGGGCGCTCCGGCGGCGGTTGAGGCCGAGGCCGGAAACGCGAAACCCATACTCCCATCCCCGATATTCAACGCTCAAGAAGAACAGCCCAACCATCCAGGAGCCCATATGACATTGCCACTGCAGCCGGCTTACGCCTACCTGATCTACATCCTGTCCAGTTTCGCCATGCTGGGCCTGTTTTTGCTGGTGTATACCCGTATCACTCCTCACCGGGAGTTCGACCTGATCCGGCAAGGCAATGTGGCGGCGGCCTTGTCGCTGGGCGGCGCGGTACTCGGTTTTTCGCTGACGCTATCGGCCAGTATCCAGCACAATGCGGCTTTCTCGATGTTCGTATTGTGGGGCTTTGGCGCCTTCGTGGTGCAAGTGCTGGCCTATCTGATCGTGGCGTGGGTGCTGCGCGGCGTCAGCGAGCAGATCACCGCGGATAACCGTGGCATGGGCGCCTTGATGGGCGTGGTGTCCCTTGCCGCCGGCATCGTCAATGCCGCCTGTCTGTCGTAGCGGGCGAGCCGGCAGGGCGGGTGGGCGGGGCGGGCAACAGGCTGGCTCGGAGCCATCGCGGCGGTGGCAATGCACCGGTGGGAAATGTCTATGCCAGCAGTAGTGCAAGACCCTGTAAAATCGATCCCCGACAGGCGGATTGAACCGCCGGATCCCCCCCTTCCTCTGCTTTGCCGGCCATCCGTTGCCGGTAAAGTTAATTACGAGAGTCATGTCAGAGTTTGATGAAGCCAAACTAGCCGCGGCGACGTGGGTCCGTGAGCAGATGGACCGCCACGGCCTCACGCTCGACGATTTACTTGAAGCAGGTTGTTTCGCCGCACCCCCCGCGCCGGCTCCAGCCGCAGCCAAGGCCCCGGCCCCCGCCCCGGCCCCGGAGGCGCCCAAGCCGGCCCCGCCCCTCTACCGCAACGCCCTGGGACAGAGCTGGGATGGCACCGGCGAGCGCCCGGAATGGCTGCAGCGCGCGGTCAACGCGGGACAGTCGGTTGACTTCTTCCGGGTCGGCTAAGGCCTGGCGGGCGCGCCCCTGGTAGCCCTGGCCAGCGCGCTTCCGGGCATGCCTTACTGCACCGGCGGCGGCTCGACCAGTGCGGTCACGGTCAGCGCACCGTTGATGCGCGCTACGCTGAACTTCACCCGGTCGCCCTCCTTGACCTTGGCGAGCATGGCCGGATCCTGCACCCGGAAGATCATGGTCATTGCGCCCATATCCAGGTTGACGATAGGGCCATGCTTGATGGTGAGCTTGCCTGCCGCGGTATCCACTTTGCGGATTTCGCCGTCGGTCATCGGGGATTCCGCCGGCGCCGTGGCTGCCGCGGCAGTCGTGCCGGCCGCGTCGGCGGCGGCCTGGGCCGGCAGGGTTGCGGCGGCCGCCAGCAGCGGCATCAGTGCGAGCAGGATCTTGCTGATATTGGTGTTCATATGGAGTCCTTGGTAGTTGACTGAGGTTGAGTGGCCGCGCCGGCGGCTTCAGCGCACGCGTACCTGGCCACGCATGCCGGCGTCGTAGTGGCCGGGTTGCAGGCAGGCAAAGGCAATCCGGCCGCTGCGCGTAAAACGCCACACCAGTTCGCCGCTCTGCCCCGCGTCCAGCGTGACGGCATTGGGATCGGCGTGTTCCATCTCCGGCATCTTCAGCATTTCGGCATAGTGGGCCTTCAGATCGGCATCGCTGCCGAGCACCATCTCATGGCGCAGCCGGCCGGCATTGCGGACCACGAAGCGGATGGTTTCGCCGGCCCGCACGGTGAGATCGGGCGGGCTGAAGCGCATATCGTCGCCCATGTCGATCCGGATGGTGCGGCTCACGCGGCTGGCGTCGCCGGCCTGGCCAATGGCATCGGCTGCGTCGCCGGCATGGCCGCCGGCGTGGCTGCCGGCAGCGAGTGCGCCGCCGCACGCGAGTGCACTCGCTGCGGCCAGCAGCACGGTCGCGGCGCGGGATTTCAGTTTCATTCTGCTCATATCGGTAGCCTCGGTTCTTCGGTTGCGTTCACTGGTCGGTGCCGGGCGTGCCGGCGTATTCGAAGGCGACGGTGCCCTTGGGGTGGCGGTACCAGCCGGGATCGCGGTAGTCGTTGCGGCCCAGGCCGGCGCGCACCTTGAGCACGCTGAACATGCCGCCCATCTCGATCGGGCCGAACGGCCCCTGTCCGGTCATCATCGGCAGCGTGTTGTCGGGCAGCGGCATTTCCATGCCGCCCATATCGGCCATGCCCGCCTCGCCCATGGGCATGTAATCCGGCACCAGCGCATTCATCCGCCTGGCCAGGTCCTTTTGTTTCACGCCGATCATGGTCGGCATCTGATGGCCCATCGCGTTCATGGTGTGATGCGACTTGTGGCAGTGGAATGCCCAGTCGCCCGGGTTGTCGGCGACAAACTCGATCGCGCGCATCTGTCCGACCGCTACGTCCGCGGTGACCTCGGGCCAGCGTGCCGATGGCGGCACCCAGCCGCCATCGGTGCCGGTGACTTCAAAGCGATGGCCGTGCAGGTGGATCGGGTGGTTGGTCATGGTCAGGTTGCCGAAGCGGATGCGCACGCGGTCGCCCAGCCGCGCCGGGAGGCTGTCGATCCCCGGGAACACGCGGCTGTTCCAGGTCCACATGTTGAAATCCGTCATCTCGGCCACGCGCGGCGTATAGGAACCCGGATCGATGTCGTAGGCCGAGATCAGGAAGACGAAATCGCGATCGACCCGCATCTGCGCCGGATCTTTCGGATGCACCACCAGGAAGCCCATCATGCCCATCGCCATCTGGACCATCTCGTCCGAATGCGGGTGGTACATGAAGGTGCCTGCATGCTTCATCTCGAACTCGTAGACAAAGGTCTTGCCCGGCGGGATATGCGGCTGCGACAGGCCGCCGACGCCGTCCATGCCGGCTGGCAGGATGATCCCGTGCCAGTGCACCGTGGTGTGTTCCGGCAGCTTGTTGGTGACGAAGATCCGGACCTTGTCGCCTTCCACGCATTCGATGGTGGGTCCCGGGCTCTGGCCGTTGTAGCCCCACAGGTGGGCCTTCATGCCGGGGGCGAACTCGCGTTCGACCGGCTCCGCTAACAGGTGGAACTCCTTCCAGCCCTGCCGCATGCGCCAGGGCAGGGTCCAGCCGTTGAGCGTCACCACCGGGTTGTACGGCCTGCCGCTGGCCGGAGGCAGCGGTGGCTGGGTGGCGGGACTGGCTTGCAGGGCGGCTTCGGGCAGCACCGCGGCGCCGGCGCGCGATACCAGCGCCGCGCCCAGCATGGTGGCGCCGGAGCCGTGCAGGAATTGTCTTCGGGTAACCATGGTCATTGTCCTTTGGGCACAGCGATGGATGCCGGGCCGGCGGCGGCCGCGGAGGAAGCCGGAGAGGGCGAGGCGCCAGCACGGGCGGGCACGGTGGGAGATGCGGGCGAAGACGCGGCGCCGGCATCGGGCAGGCGCCCACCCAGCGCGCCTTGCAGCTCGGTTTCGGCCACCCAGTATTCGCGCAGCGCGTCCAGATAGCCGTTGACCGCGCCCACCTGATCGCGCGCGTCGGTCAGCAGCTCGAATACGCTGACCAGCATGCCGTTGTAGCGGAGCAGGCTTTCGTCGGCGATGCGCTTGCGCAGCGGCACCACTTCATCGCGGTAGTGCCGCGCAATGTCATAGCGCGCCTGGTAGCCGGCATAGGTCTCGCGCACCTCCGAGCGGGCGTTGATGGCGCTCTCCGCCAGCCGGCTGGCCGCCTGCATGTAGACCGCTTCCGCGCGTGCCACGCGCGCCCCGCCCCAGTCGAACAGCGGGATCTCGATATTGATGCCGTAGCCGGTTTCACGCGGCTTCGCGGTTTCCGTGTTGTGCAGGTAGGCGACATCGATCACGCTGACGAAGCGTGTTGCCCGCGTCAGGCCGAGCGAACGCGCCAGGCTGTCCAGCTGGAGCCGGCCGGCCTGCAGGTCGAGCCGGCTGGCAATCGCATAGCCTTCGAGATCGGCGAGTGCGGGCCGTGTCGTCGGCAGGTCCGGCAGACGCTCGGGGAGCCGGTACTGCGCGCCGGTGCCCCACAGGCCGAGACGCCGCGTGAGCTGCTCGCGCGCCGCCAGCGCCTGCTGGCGAGCCCGCGCGAGCTGGCTGGCGGCATCGGCATAAAAGGCCTGCTCGCGTGCGTGATCGAGTGCGCTGACATTGCCCGCCCGCGCCAGGTCGCGGGCAAAGAGCGCACCCGTCTCGGCGGCGTTCTTCACCTGCTCGGCATAGCGTGCGGATTGCTCCGCCGCCACGGCATTGACGAAGGCCTTGCGCGTTTCCAGCGCGTGCCGCAGCAGGGTGTCGGCCACCGCCAGCCGCGTTTGCGAAAAGCGGTCCTGCTCGATGCGCGCCGCCAGCGGGAGCACCAGCAGGTTCATCAGGCCGACCGAGATGGCGCGGTCGATCTTCAGGTCGTCGCCCTGGCGGGTGCGGCTGAAGGAAAACCCCGGGTTGGGCAGGCGTGTGGCCTGGACATACTCGGCTTCGGAGATGCCCAGCTCGGCGAAGGCCGCCTGCAGGCCGGCATTGTTGAGCAGGGCGATCTGCACGGCGCTGTCGGCGTCGAGCGGCTGCGCCAGCAAGGCCTGGGTGCGCTGGTAGACCTCGGCGCGATCCTGGTCGGAGCGCACCCATAGGGCATCCTTGCCCAGGCGCTCGCGCGCGGCGCTGGCCGCGGTGCCGAAGCCGCCGTCGGCGGTAAAGCCGGCGCAGCCCGCCAGCAGCAGGGCACAGGCCGCCGCGGCCAGTCCCGGCCGCAGAGTCAGTGGTAGAGACATGCGGCGTCCTCAGTGATGATGCGCGTGGCCAGCGCCGGCTTCCGGCCGGGCGCCGCCTGCCTGGCCGGGCTTGCCGGAAGCATCGGGCGTGCCGGCCGGCGCCGGCATGGACATTGGCATGCCCATGGGCGGATTGCCGGCCGCCGGTGCGACCTGGTCGTTGGACTGGCGCCAGGGTGCGATCGGCTGGGCCTGGAACGGCACGTAGCCGGTGAGCACATTCAGCGCCGGCAACGGCGGCACGGATGCGGCGGGGTCGAGCGGATCGGCGGCGGGTGCGCCGGGCTGGGCCAATGACAAGGCCGGCCCGAGCAGCCAGCACGCCGCCGCGAGAATGCGGACGAAATGCATGACAACCTCAGTGTTCGTGGGGTGCGCGAAGGGTGGCGCGGGGTAAAACGAACGTCGGGCGAGCGTGCGATGGACGCACCTCGGGTGTCAGCAGCGTGCGGCGGGCGGGCGGTCGGAGGGAGCGGGGAGGAAGCCGAGGAAGGCCGCCAGGGCGGCCTGGGGCGCGGCGTGGCCGTGGCTGGCCAGGGCGAGTTCGGGCAGCACCGTGGGGATCACGGCGCCGAGCGCGCAGGCGGAACACGCGCTGCAGGTGCCGGCGCCATGGTGGGTGTGATGGTCTTGCTGGTCGTGCGGAGCAGGCTGGCCTTGCGGCTCGGCCATGCCGGCCGACTTGTCCGCCGGGGCCGCCGCGTCATGGCAATGCATGCTGGCATGGCTGCCGAGCACGGCTTCCGCCTGCGATTTCATGGCCGCATGACGTAACATCATCGACTCGATGGCGGGGGAATCGGCCGACAGTCCGCCGGACGCCTGCACCGACTGCGCCGCGCTGCAGACCATCATGACCGCCGCCGCGATACCCTGTGCGGGCAGCGCGATCATGGCGATACATAGCAGGAAGCAGCTCAGGACGCGTTTCATCGGGGCAGGTGGAATAAGCAGGCAGTATTGTACCTGCATGGAAAGGTGCGCTAGCGTGACGCCAACATGACAATGCTGACATCTTTGGCCGGGCCGGGGATTCCTCGTATAGCGTAGCGGTCTTGCAGGACCGGTTTTCCAGCGGCGTAGGGGCGGCCGGTGCCCGGTTGATGGCGGAGGATGGCGGGTTGATGGCCCGGAGTGAACTTAAATGCGCATATTGATTGTCGAAGACGAGCCCAAGGCAGGCGATTACCTGCGCAAGGGCCTGAGCGAATCCGGATTCGTGGTGGACCTGGCCCGCAACGGCGTCGACGGCCTGGCCCACGCACGCGGGCAGGAGTACGACCTGATCGTGCTGGACGTCATGCTGCCCGGCATGGACGGCTGGCAGGTGCTGCAGGAACTGCGGCGCGAACGCGATACGCCGGTCCTGTTCCTGACCGCGCGCGACGAACTCTCCGACCGGCTCAAAGGGCTGGAGCTCGGGGCCGATGACTATATGGTCAAGCCCTTCGCCTTCGCCGAACTGGTGATGCGCATCCGCACCATCCTGCGGCGCGGACCGCTGCGCGAGAGCGAGCTGATCGAAGTGGCGGACCTGCAGATCGATACCGTCAAGCGCCGCGTCACGCGCGACGGGCAGAAGCTTGACCTGACCTCCAAGGAGTTCGCGCTGCTGCAACTGCTGGCGCGCCGCTGCGGCGAAGTGCTGTCGCGCTCCCTGATTGCCTCCCATGTCTGGGACATGAACTTCGACAGCAATACCAATGTGGTGGATGTCTCGATCCGCCGCCTGCGCGCCAAGGTCGACGATCCCTTTCCGCGCAAGCTGATCCATACCCGCCGGGGGATGGGCTACGTGCTGGAGGAGGAGGCGCCGTGAGCCGGATTGGGGCTGGTTCAGGACGCCTTGCATCGGGCGGGCGGGGGAGCGCGTCATGATCCGCACCATGCTGCCCCTGCCCGCGTCGCTTACCGCCAGGCTCGCGCTGGCCTATGGCATCGCCACCGTGGCCATCCTGATCGCCGTCGGCACTTACCTGGCCAGCGCGCTTGCCTTGCAGTTGCAGGACCGCGACGAAGGCGAACTGGTGAGTGAAGTATTGCTGGTGCGTCATCTGCTGCGCGAGGTCAGGTCCGAGGCCGAGGTCCGCGCCGACACCCATCGCTTCGCCGATCTCGCAATGGGTCACGAAGGCCTGATCCTGCTGGTGCGCGGCAGCCAGGGGGAGCCGCTGGTCACCCTCAACCCGCGCCACGAGCCGGTGCCGGCGTTGCCGGCGCTGCCCGCCGCCATGCCGCCGGACAAGTCGCTGCTGCACACCTGGTACCCGCGCAATGGCGTTGCCTCGCGGGGCATCGCGGCGCTCGGGCAGCTCGGGGATTCCGACCACGCGGTCGAGATCGTGGTGCTGCGCGATGCAGGCTACCGCGCCGCGCTGATGACGGCGTACCAGAAGCAGATGTTCTGGGCGACCATGTGCGGCGCGGCGGTCGCGGCCGGCCTGGGCTACCTGATCGCCCGGCGTGGCTTGCGGCCGCTGACGCGCATGGCGCAGGACGCGTCGGCCGTGACCATGAGCCGGCTCGCCACCCGCCTCGACGCGGGCCAGGCGCCCACGGAAGTACGCGCCCTGGTGGCCGCGCTGAACGATATGCTGGCGCGTCTCGAGGATGGTTTCCACCGCCTCTCCGAATTCTCGGCCGACCTGGCGCACGATTTCCGCACGCCCATCAGCAACCTGATCGGCCAGACCCAGGTCACGCTAGGCCAAAGCCGCCCGGTGCAGGAGTACGAGAGCCTGCTGGAATCCAACCTGGAGGAGTACGAGCGCCTGGCACGCATGATCGAGAACATGCTGTTTCTCGCGCGTGCCGACCACGCCCAGGTAGCGCTGAACGTGCGCGAGCTGGACGCGCGCGCCGAACTCGACAAGGTGGCCGAGTACTACGAAGCCGTGGCGGCGGATCGGGATATCACGGTACAACTGGCGGGGCAGGGCAGCGTGCATGCCGACCAGACCCTGCTGCGGCGGGCGGTGAACAACCTGGTCGACAATGCCCTGCGCCACGCGCCCGGCGGCAGTGCCGTGGACATCCGCGTGGCGACAGACACGCAGGCCACCAGGATACGGGTGGGCAACGGCGGCGGCGGAATTGCACCGGAGGCGCTACCGCACGTGTTCGGGCGCTTTTACCGGGGCGACCCGGCGCGCAGCAATTCGGCGTGCTCCACCGGCCTCGGGCTGGCCATCGTCGACACCATCATGCGCTTGCATGGCGGCAGCGTCAGCCTGTACAGCCGGCCCGGCGAAACGGTGGCGGAACTGACGTTTCCGCTGATACCGCGTACGTCGGCCCTGCGTTCGGAGCATCAGGCCCAGACGGCCGCGCAGTCGTCACAGGCGGCGCAATGAGTCCATTGCGCCGAGCGCCCAAAGAAGCGGCTCATCCGGGCTCAGGTCGGCAGGTCCTCCGCCCAGCGCTGCACCAGTTCCTGCGGGATCGCCTGGAAGACCTCGTCGAAACGCTTGCCCGCAAGCCGCTCGGCTTGCCTGAGCAGCAGGGATACGGGACTGCTCGGCTCGTGCTCGTCGAACCATTGCCTTGCCAGGCGGATCGTGGCGATCATGGTCGCGCGGCTGTGCGCCGCATTGCCGGCCGGCGCCACCAGTGCCTCCGGCAGCAAGGCTTGCGCGGGAAGGGGCGGAGGCGGGGCGGGCGTCGGCCCGGGCATGACAAGTTCGTCCGCGCAAGGCAGCGTGGCGGTGTCTTCCGGCGTTTCCCCTTGCGGTCTGGCGCCCAGGCGCAGCAGCTGCAGCAGCGGCGATAAGTCCGGGGCATCGGCCGCCAGCGTCTCTTCCATCCAGGCGCTCAGTTGCTCCACCAGCTTGCCAGCCTCTTCCGTCGCGGCCAGCGTGGCGTCGCCTTGGCCGCGCAGGGCCGCGAGCTGGCGATGTACCGCGTCCGGGGCCAGGCCATCAACGGGCCGCGGCAGGGCAAAGGCGCGCTCGATGTCGCGCACCTGCAGCCGTGTTGCGCTTTGGGCCGAGAAGGTGATTTCCCGGATGTCGGCAAGCAGGCCAGCGGGGTCGGCAAGCCCTGCGAGCGCATTGGCGCGCACGGCAGGGTCGTGTTCGCCATCCACTTCCAGGCGCGGGTGGATCGCCACGGGATGGCTCCGCAGCAGGGCGAGCAGCAGCGCCAGTCCGTCCCGCACGCCCGCGGCTGCATCCAGTCTCGCGCGGCATCGCAGGAACAGTATCAACAGGCGGATATCCTTGGTCCGCAGCAGCAGGCGCTTGCAATCCCGCTCCAGCTCCAGCCAGTTCACCGTTTCGGCATTGGCGACGAAGTCGCCGTATTGTGCCTGGCCGCGCGGGGAAGCCTTGGCAAGCAGTACGACAAACTCCGGATCGTATTCAAGGTCCGCGCCGCACGGCGCATTCCCTGCCACGGGCTCGGCCAGCTCGGCGAAGCGCAGGGGGGCGGTGGTGGTTGCCTTGATCGGCCTGGATGCGTTCTTCATGGGTTAGCCGCGCATGTAAAGTTCGGGTTCAAAGACCATGCCTGTCACGGCGGCGCGCCGCGGATCGGGTTCGCCCAGCCAGGTCGACCAGCCCAGTCGTTCTTGCGCGCCCAGGATGGCTGGCGGCGCGGATGCGGGTTCCACCTGCAACTCGGCCTCCCACGCGAATTCAAAGCCCACAAACGAGCGGACCCACTCCACCAGGACGGGCAAGTCGCGGCCATTCGGCGCGAATCGCAGGTATTGGCGCAGGCCGAGCGGCCCGATTACCAGGCGGAACTTATGCTGGCGGTCCGGCACCGAGTCGCCCAGCATCGCGCCATGCGCGAGCAGGCCCGATGGTCCGGCATGGCCCAGGCACGTCAGGTCGGCCGGGTCGATGGCGATCCAGTGCAGCACATACTCTTCGAGTCGCACAGGAACGCCAAAGAAATGCGCCAGGGAGTCGGCGATTCCATCCGGGTTCCTGGCTTCACGCACATGATGCGCGCTGGCCGCCAGCCGAGCATGGGCCGGCAGCGGGCTATGCGCGATCTCTTCAGCCTCATGACCCGCGAGCCAGCCGACATAGCGCGAAAAGACCTCGTCGTCGGGCCGATCCAGCCCGGCCGCTGCTTGTCCCACGGCCCAGGCCTGATAGAACTGCGTGAGGGCGCGGTGATGAAAGATGTCGAGGAAGGCCGCCGTAGTACGGTCCCGCCGGGATTCGGCCCGGTCCCGCACGATCTCCGTAAAGTGCAGCGGGAGCGGCCCGTTGGGCCCGAGCATGCCCAGGCCGAACAGTTGGACCTGCAGCCCGGCGGGGCTCTGCTCCAGTTGCGCAATCTCCCGGGGCGCGAACGAAAGCGAGGCCGCCTGGCCCACGCGGAAGGGCTCCTGGTGCGGTCGGCTGGCCTGGCCCACCTGCGGCAGTTCGGGCCGGCGCGCGTACAAGTGCCTCAGCAGCCCGAGGAAGCTGAGCTTCCATACCGGCTGGCCGGCATAGCCGGCGCTTGCCGCGTGGGAGCCAGCCGGCGGCCGGTTCGCTTCTGTGTCGCTGTGCATGGCTGGCATGGACTACGCCGCGCTGCGGCCGCCCGCGCGGGCCGGCCAGCGATGCACGAGTCCGCGCTGCATCGAGTGCAGTTCCGTCTCCGTGAAGGCGTTGACGCTGACGTGGCGCGCCAGGAAATGCTCGAGCACCACGCCGAACAGATACGGACTGATACCGGAAAAGCCGGCCTCGTCCACGGTCAGCCGGCACTGTATGCCGCGCCCGTAGACGAGCGGGCCGTCCCCGGGCAACCGCCGCATGACCGGCTGGATCTGCGAGCCGATCAGGCTTTCGATCTGGCGCAACCGGGCCTGATCGTCGTTCGGCGCGAACAGCCGGAGGAGGTCGCGCAGCCCCTGGCCGCCGCTGCGGTGATCCACGTCCATCAACGAGAGATAGTTGAAACCCAGCAGCCGGATCAGGCGCCACGCCGTTTCATTCTCCGCATAGGGCGGCCAGGGCGAAGAGGGCGGCCGGATCAGGCCGATGCCGTCCACCGGGATCGACGCCGACGTGGTCAGGTCGTTCAGGCCGTTGCGAGGGACCAGCGTGGCCAGGTCCCGGTTGGTGACCAGCGCTTCCACCGATAGGTAGCGCAGCATGTCGGGGTAGGGCGCCTCATGCTGGTCCACCAGCGCGACGAACAGCTCCGTGCCGGTATAGGCTGTACGGGTACCGTACCGGCGAGCCTGCTGCGAGACCAGGCGCCGCTCGCGCCGTATGGAAAAGTACCGGCCGTGGTTGCCCTCGTCACAGTTGCGCGTGGAAAACAGCGGCCGGAACGCCATCGCCGCGCTATGCTCCGTCTCCTGCCCCGACAGGGTTTGCACGGAGTGTGCCTCGTAATCGAGCGGATGGCGTCGATCGGGCACGAGATGGAATTCGTTTCGTGCAGGCGCTATCTCGATCCGGTCGGTACGCTTTGCAAACAGGTTGACCACCGGTGCGCAATACAGTGCGAACTGATCGCGGTCCACCTTGCCGGCGAGATGGCCGGGCGGCTTCGACAGCAGCACCACGACCTCGGCCTCCCTGGCGGCGATGCGCCGAAGGCCGGGTGCAAGCCCGTTCAGGCCAAAAAAATAAAAGCGCGCCGGACAGGCGAAGTACTCATGGATCAGATGGTGGCCATGAAAGGTATTCCACGCCTGCGGCAGGGCCCCTTCGCCTGGAGCCATGCCGACATGCACAACGGCATCCTTCGTCACCGAGTGCAAGGCGCCGCCCATGGCGCCGGCTGGCCCGATCAGCAACGCCACGCCCGCGCCGTGCAGCAGCTCGAACAGGTGCGAGGCAATCTGGTCGTCGCCGCGCAGATAGACCGGCAGGCAGTCCAGGCCCTCCAGTTGCTCGAACGTCATGTCCAGTCCAATGGACAGGCGCAGCCGCAGCGCGCCTTGCACCGCAACATGCGCAGGCAGGTAGCGTTCGAGATTGCGGATATCGGGCGGAATGCCGGTCAGGCGCGCCTCGGTGATCGTGAGCGGCCACAATGTCACGGCCTGGGTGGTGCGGAACTGGCAGGCGGTCTGCTCGCCAGGCGCCAGGGCGGCGGTCAGCTCGGTATCGCGCGGTATCGGAACGCCGTGCGCGAAGTTGCCTTCCCCGATGCTCGGGCGGAACTGCGCGACCGCGATCGACGGGGTGGGGGCCACGTAGTTCGGGTAGACCACCTCCAGCAAGCGCTGGGTAAAGCGCGGAAACTCGGCGTCCAGCTTGATTTGCGTGCGGGCGGAAAGGAAGCAGAATGCTTCGATCAATCGCTCGACATAGGGATCGGCTACCTCGATGCCGTGCATCCCCAGCCGTTTGGCCACCTTGGGGTGCTGGCTGGCGAACTCGCCGGCCAGCTCGCGCATGTAGACGAGCTCCCGGTTGTAGTACTCGAGGAGGTGTGGATCCATGGGCTCAGCTCGCGTGGATGGATTGCACGCTCAACCTGCTGGTTTCCAGGTCGAGCGTGCTTTGGGCCGTGAAGGCCATCGGATAAGGGTCCATATGGATCAGACCCTTGATCTCGAACAGCAGCGTGTTGTAGCGCTGCGGCGCGTCTTCCTTGCACAGGGGCTCGACCTCCAGGGAGCCGGGAATCAGCCTCGGCTCGAAATCCAGGATGGCGCGCCGCACGATGTGCACGATGTCGGTCCATTTGCGTTCGGACAGGTAGGTGCCGGCCACGGGCGGCACACCGTAGTTGATGGTGGAGGCGGCCGCCGCGCCGTGGCGGTCGCGGTTCATCTCGTCTTCGCGGTTGGTGGTATTGAGCAGATAGGTCAGGTCGCGCTGGATGATCTCGCGCATTTGCGCGCGCGTGACGGTGTATTCGGCCGCGCTTTCGCTCGCGCGGTGAGGGGCGTCGTCGCGCAAGCGGTCGAACAACGTCGGCATCAACTGCGTATTCGGACGGCGGGGCGCACGGCGGTCAGGCATCCGGGGTTCCTGGTTCAGGCGGCGATGGTCGCGGCGCGGAGCCGTTCCCGATAGCCAGAAGCATGGTAGGCGAGCCCCTCGTCGGGCCGTGCGGCGACAGTGCGGCAAACACCCCTGCGGCTTGCCGCAATGCCACGTCCAGGCGCATGGCGGGGCAGGCGCGGCCAGCTACGTTCCTATGTTTCATCGGCTGCCTGTGGGATGACGGCCTGCGCTGCACGGTAGGCGCTGTTCATCGACAGCAGGTGGTGCTCGCGCTGGACCAATGGCGTCGCGATCTCGCTCCCCTGTGCGGGCGCGATGTCCCCGGCGAACAGCCGGAGCACGTCCTGCCGGGCGGGCTGGACAAGGGACTGGAGCGCATCAGGCTCGCCTGGCGGGCCGATCAAGGCTTCGATTGTCAGCGCGGCGGCGACCATGTCGCGCAAGGAGCCAGGCCCGGCCTGCGCGGCGAGGGCGTGCAGCGAGCCGGCTTCGGCCCTGGCCGTTGCCGCACTGGCCTGCACCGCACCGCCCGGACCGGCGTGCCCGCCGACGTGGCCAGGGTTGCGCAGCACGGCCTCGCTCTCCGCGATCAACCGGGCAAGAATGTCATCCTCCGCGGCCTGTCCCGCCGGCGCCCTGCCGGTCGCGGCCGCGCCTGTTCCGGTCCTGAGGATTGCGAAGGGGTCTTCCGGCAATACGCGGCCCGGTTTCAGCTCTCCCGCCCACGCCGCCGGATCGTCATGGACCGCAGAGCGCTGGGCAAGGCCGGATCCAATCTCATTCATGGGCCATCTCTTCTGTCATCGGATTAAAAGGCTAGGAATACGTGGGTGAAATCGGCCGAATCATATCGGTAAATGGGATGGCAGGCAAAGTGCAGGAATATTCCTAAATGTATTGGGTTGCATTCAGATGTGATTTGTTCTTACATCAGATTTCGCTTTGGATTTGAATCTATCCGTTGGGAAATTTCGTATTTTTTGTGAATTGTTGCGGTTTGCGACAAATTATTCGTGTCTGCCTGTTGATTTTTTTGTAAAAATCTTAATTTTATTTGGATTTATCGTGACCATGTTCCTGGCGTGATGCTATTTATTGGGAGTTTTCTTAAAGTAATAGGATTATTCTGGTTTTTTGATTTTTTTTAAAAATGGACATAATTTACATGTGAATTAAGGTGGTGTAGTTTACGACTTCCTCCGAGGCGGGTGGTCGTGCGGTTGATTTTGCGACGGCGATTGGAACCCTGTCCTGGATAAAAAGAGATAGGGAATAGGATGGATATTTCTCGTCAGGCGCTGTTCGGTCGATTGAATGCCACACTGTTCAAATCGCTGGAAAGCGCGACAGCCTTCTGCAAGCTGCGCGGCAATCCCTATGTGGAACTGGCGCATTGGGTGCATCAGTTGCTCCAGGTTCCAGACGGCGATTGGCCGCGGATCCTGCGTCATCATCAGGTCGATGTGACGGCGCTGGAAGCGGATCTGGCGCGCGCGCTGGGCCAGCTCCGGACTGGTGCCAGCTCCATCAGCGATTTCTCGTTCCAGATAGAACAGGCGATCGAACGCGCCTGGCTGTTTGCCACCTTGTCCTTCCGCGACGACAGGATCAGGGGTGCCCATCTCCTCACGGCCCTTCTCAGGACGCCGGAGTTGCGCCGCACGCTGCTGGGCATCTCAGCGCGGTTCGAGTCCATTCCCACCGAGGGGTTGATCGCCGCGTTGCCGGCGTTGGTGGCGCAGTCGCCCGAGAGCGGCGACCACGCCTACGACGGCAGCGGCCTGGCTCGCGCGCTCCCGGGCGAGGCCAGCGGTGCGCTGCCCGAAGCCGCCGACCAGCGTTCGCCGCTGGCGCGGTTTTGCCGCGACCTCACCGGGGACGCGCGTGCAGGCCGGCTCGATCCGGTGATCGGGCGCGAGCACGAAATCCGCACCATGACCGATATCCTGCTGCGCAGGCGCCAGAACAACCCGCTGCTGACGGGGGAGGCCGGCGTCGGCAAGACCGCCGTCATCGAAGGATTGGCGTTGGCGATGGCTGCCGGCGCCGTACCCCCCAGCCTGGCGCGGGCCAGGCTGCTCAGCCTCGACGTGGGCGCACTGCTGGCCGGCGCCAGCATGAAGGGGGAGTTCGAGGCACGGCTCAAAGGCGTGCTCGAAGACGCGGCGAAGTCCGCCGAGCCGGTCATCCTGTTTGTCGACGAGGTGCATACGCTGGTGGGCGCTGGCGGCCAGGCCGGCACCGGCGACGCCGCCAACCTGCTCAAGCCAGCCCTGGCGCGCGGCACCCTGCGCACCATTGGCGCCACCACCTGGGCCGAATACAAGCGGCACATCGAGAAGGACCCCGCGCTCACACGGCGTTTCCAGGTGCTGCAGGTAATGGAGCCGGAGGAAGCCGGCGCAGTGGCCATGGTGCGTGGCCTGGCAGGCACCTTCGCCGAGCATCATCAGGTATTGGTGCGCGACGAGGCCATCCGCGCAGCGGTGAAGCTGTCGCATCGCTATATTCCGGCGCGGCAGTTGCCGGACAAGGCAATCAGCCTGCTGGACACGGCGTGCGCACGCGTGGCGCTGTCGCTGCATGCGGCGCCGGCCGAAGTCGACGCCGCGCGGCAACGGCTTGCCGCTGCCCGGACGGAAGCGGCATTGCTGGCCACGGAAGCCCGGCTCGGAAAGGGCACCGGCGAGCGGCTGGCGGTGGTCACGTCGGATATCGCGCGATGCGAGGCGGACCTGGCCCTGGCAGAGGCGCGCTGGGAGCAGGAGAGGGAACTCGCCCGCCAGATACTGGAGCGGCGCAGGCAGCTTGAGCGCGCTGCGGAAGACGGCTCGCCGCCCTCCGGCGGGCCGAGTCCGTCGCTTGCGCAGCTCGAAGCCGCCCTGCTGGCAGCGCAGGACGGTGCGCCGCTGGTCCACACGGAAGTGAATGAAGCCGTCGTCGCCGCCATCGTCGCCGACTGGACCGGCATTCCGGTCGGCCGGATGGTGGCGGATGAGATCACCACCATCATGCAATTGCCGCAGACGCTGGCGCAGCGTGTGATCGGCCAGGACCATGCCCTGGCCCAGCTCGGGCAGCGCGTGCAGACCGCCCGCGCGCAGCTGGCGGACCCCGGCAAGCCGCTGGGCGTGTTCCTGCTGGTCGGACCGTCGGGTGTCGGCAAGACCGAAACCGCACTGGCGTTGGCCGACGCCCTCTATGGCGGCCAGCACAACCTCATCACCATCAATCTCTCCGAGTTCCAGGAAGCGCATACGGTCTCCACCCTGAAGGGCGCGCCGCCGGGCTACGTGGGCTATGGCGAGGGCGGGGTATTGACCGAAGCCGTGCGCCGCCGGCCCTACAGCGTGGTCCTGCTCGACGAGGTGGAGAAGGCCCACCCGGACGTGCACGAAGTGTTCTACCAGGTCTTCGACAAGGGCTATATGGAGGATGGCGAAGGACGCTACATCGACTTCCGCCACACCATCATCCTGCTTACCAGCAACACCGGGGCCGAATTATTGAGCCGCCTGTGCGAAGACCCCGCCTCGATCCCCGAGCCCGGCGCGCTGCGCGATGCGCTGCAGCCGGCCCTGCGCCAGGTGTTCCCGGCGGCCTTCCTTGGCCGCACGGTCTTGCTGCCCTACCTGCCGCTGGCACAGGCGGATCTGGAACGCATCGTCCGCCTGCACCTGGACCGGCTGGTCGCGCGGATGGCGCAGCAGCACGACGCGGCGCTGACCTACACCGATGCCGTGGCAGCCTTCATCGCGGCCAGCTGCCCCATCGGCGAGACCGGCGCGCGGCAATTGATCGGCTTCATCGAACAGGAGATCCAGCCGCCGCTGGCGCGCGCCTGGCTGGAGGCCATGGCCACCCAGCGGCAACTGGCGCGTGTCGCCATCGGGCTGGGCGCAGGCAATGCGCCGGTCCTGTCCCTAGACATCGAATACCGGTCCGGCCACGCATCCGTGGATCCGGGGCGTTCCGTCGCCGACACGGCCGCGCCGTCCGGCACATCCTTGTAAACCGTTGGAGGCATCCATGTCCATTGTGAACAATTCGCAGAAGTTTATCGCCCGCAATCGCGCGCCGCGCGTGCAGATCGAGTACGACGTCGAAGTCTACGGCTCGGAGAAGCGCATCGAGTTGCCCTTCGTCATGGGCGTGGTGGCCGATCTGTCCGGCAAGCCGGCCGAGCCGCTGCCGCCGGTGGCGGACCGCAAGTTCCTCGAAATCGACAGCGACAACTTCGATGAACGGATGAAGGCCATGAAGCCGCGGGTGGCCTTCGCCGTGCCCAACACGCTGTCGGGCGGCGGGCAGCTCATGGTCGATATGACTTTCGAGAGCATCGAGGATTTCTCGCCCGCGGCCGTGGCGGGCAAGGTCGACGCACTCAGGCGGCTGCTCGAGGCGCGCACCCAGCTGGCCAACCTCCAGACCTATATGGATGGCAAGGCGGGCGCGGAATCCCTGGTGAACCAGCTTCTTCAGGACCCCGCGCTGCTGCAGGCACTGGCAAAGGCGCCCAAGCCGGCATCGCATCCGGCGTCCAACGAGGAAACGCGGTCTTGACCCATGCGGTCAAGCGCAACACCGACTTCCCTTAATCGATCGAGGATCCCATGGCTTCCGCACAGCAGAAAGAGCAAGCACAGCAAGCACAGCCGGCCACCGCGGCCGATCAGTCCGATTTCGCCGCGCTGATCAGCCGCGAGTTCAATCCCAAGACCGACCAGGCACGCGAAGCAGTCGATCTCGCCGTCAAGACGCTGGCCGAGCAGGCGCTCGCCGCCAGCGTCACGATCAGCGACGACGCCTACAAGAGCATCGAGTCCATCAAGGGCGCCATCGACAGGCAGCTAACCGAGCAGATCAACCTGATCCTGCATCACGAAGACTTCCAGAAGCTGGAGGCCGGCTGGCGCGGCTTGCATCACCTGGTCTCGAACACGGAGACCGACGACAAGCTGCGCATCCGCGTGATGGATGTGTCCAAGGACGACCTGCGCCGCACGCTGCGCCGCTACAAGGGCATCGGCTGGGACCAGAGCCCCTTCTTCAAGCGCATCTACGAGGAAGAATACGGCCAGCTTGGCGGTGAACCCTACGGTTGCCTGGTGGCGGACTACTACTTCGATCACACCCCGCCCGATGTGGAACTGCTCGGCTCGCTGGCCAAGATCTCGGCAGCGGCCCACGCACCGTTCATCGCCGGCGCGTCGCCGTCCGTGCTGCAGATGGATTCCTGGCAGGAGCTTGCCAACCCGCGCGATCTGTCCAAGATATTCCAGAACCTGGAGTACGCGCCGTGGAACAGCCTGCGCAATTCCGAAGACGCGCGCTACGTCGGGCTTGCCATGCCGCGCTTCCTGTCGCGGCTGCCCTACGGCATCAAGACCAACCCGGTGGATGAATTCGATTTCGAGGAAGACACCGACGGTGCCGATCACCGCAAATACGTATGGAGCAACGCGGCCTACGCCATGGCCGTCAATATCAACCGCTCGTTCAAGCTCTACGGCTGGTGCACGCTGATCCGCGGCGTGGAAAGCGGCGGCGTGGTGGAGAACCTGCCGTGCCATACCTTCCCGACCGACGATGGCGGCCTGGACATGAAGTGCCCCACCGAGATCGCCATTTCCGATCGCCGCGAGGCCGAACTCGCCAAGAACGGCTTCATCCCGCTGGTGCATCGGAAGAACACCGACTATGCCGCCTTTATCGGCGCGCAGTCCTTGCAGAAGCCTGTCGAATACTACGACGCGGACGCTACCGCCAACGCCAATCTCTCTGCGCGCCTGCCATACCTGTTCGCCTGCTCCCGCTTCGCCCACTACCTGAAATGCATCGTGCGCGACAAGATCGGCGCCTTCAAGGAGCGCGAGGACATGCAGCGCTGGCTTAACGAATGGATCATGAACTATGTCGATGCCGACCCCGCCAACTCGTCGCAGGAGACCAAGGCAAGGCGGCCCCTGGCAGCGGCGGAAGTGGTGGTCGAGGAGATCGAGGGCAACCCCGGCTACTACGGCGCGAAGTTCTTCCTGCGGCCTCATTTCCAGCTGGAGGGGTTGACGGTGTCGTTGCGGCTGGTGGCGCGGCTGCCTTCGGTGAAGGAGGCGGCCTGATGCAGGGATGGGCGCCGGCGTCTTGCCGGCGGCTGTTGGCGGCGCAACCAGGAGCGACGGCACCTATCCCGATGCCAGCAACAACGCCGAAGCATTCTCCGTCATCAGATAAGAGGACGCGGTCATGAAGCGCTGTTCGACGCAAGCCTTGTTGGGGACCTTGCTGATGGGCGGCTGTCTATCCAGCGCGTACGCGCTTGAGCTCGCCTGTCCAGCGTCGGTCACTGCCAGGCCGGGGGAGCCGACATCCACGCCACCCGGCTGGGTCGCCTCATCCCGCAGCGACCGGATCGCGCTGGATGGCGTGACGCTGACCATCGGCGAGCCGGACAAGCTGACGGACCTGAAGCCGGAAGCCGTTCGCAGGAAAGGAAAGGAGGAACTGACCTGGCGACTGGATAAACGCGATAACGAGGATGGGCTCTGGTTCTCCTGCGCCTATGGCCAGCAGTACATATTGCTTTCGCAGCCGCTCAGGGTACCGGTAAGCCAGTGCCGGGTCGCATCGGCATCGTCCCCGGTGGCTTACGTGCTGCATTGCGAGTAAGTACCCGGCAGGGGCGAACGGGTTGCCACGTCCGTCCTTGCTGTTGGGTTGTTCTTTGGTTCATTGCTTATTTGGTTCTTAACAAGGTTTATTTATCCCGGAGGGATTCTCAATGGCACAGGACATATTTCTGAAGATCAACGGCATCGATGGCGAGTCTCCCGACTCGTCGCACAAGAACGAGATCGAGATTCTCAGCTGGGGATGGAAGGTCTCCCAGGAATCCAAGATGCACGGCGGGTCCGGCGGCGGTGCGGGCAAGGCGACGGTGGATGACCTCTCCTTCGAGCACTACCTGGACCGGGCCAGCCCCAACCTGATGAAGTACTGCCTTACCGGCAAGCACATCAGCGAGGCCGTGCTCGTGGCGCGCAAGGCCGGCGGCAACCCGCTGGAGTACCTGAAGCTGACGATGAGCGACGTGCTGGTGACGCTGGTCGAACCGTCGGGCAACAGCACCGACGAGCGGGTGCGCGAGCGGGTGGCGCTCTCGTTCTCCAAGGTCAAGCAGGAGTATGTGGTGCAGAACGCCCAGGGCGGCAGCGGCGGTGCCATCACCGCCGGCTACGACATCAAGGCGAACAAGGAAACCTGAGCCGGCCCAAGGGCCCGGCGCCGGCGTGCCTCGCACGCCGGCGCCGCGCCACGTGCAGGCCCAATTCCAATCCTCTGAACGGAGCAAAAGATGTCCAGGCCCAATCCAGCGTCCGCCATCGCTCTGCGCCGATCGGCCACCGTCTCGGTCGCCAGCGCCGCCATCCCCGATCTGCTGGGCGTACCGCAGCTGGAGTTCGTGCGCGTCTGCGGCAAGGAAGCACTGAGCGAGCTGTTCACCTATGACGTGTACCTGCGTGCCGTTTCCTCCGCGGCGGAACAAGCGCTGGCCGAGGCCGATCCGGACGCCATGCTCGGTCTTGAGATGACGGTATCGATCCAGCTGGAAGGCAGGGGCACCGGGCTGGCGGGCGGCATGGGGGCGGGGCACCGGGAGATCACCGGCGTGATCGCCGAAGTGGAGCAGATCGAGCGTGCCGACGACCGGCGCCTGTACCGCTTCACCTTGCGCCCCTGGCTCTGGCTGGGTACGCTCAACCAGGACTGGAAGCCCTTCCAGAACAAGACCGTCCTCGACATCCTGGACGACGTCTTCGAGCGCTACGCGTTTTCCGTGGACAAGCGCCTGGACATTGCCGCCTATCCCAAGCTCGAATGGGAAGTGCAGGCCGGTGAGTCCGATGCGCGCTTCGTGCAGCGCCTGACCGAAGAGTACGGGATCAGCTACTTCTTCGAGCATGACGGGGGACACCACCGCCTGGTGCTGGTATCGGAGCTGGGGGCCTACCGCCGCTTCCATAGCAGCGCCTACCACACCCTTGCCGTGTATCCGCAGGGCTTCAAGATCGACGAGGAACACCTCTATCGCTTCGAGCCGGTCAACCGGCTGCGCACCGGCAAGGTCACCCTCAACGACTACGATTTCCGCCAGCCCCGCGCCAACCTGACCGAAGCCAACAGCCAGCCGCGCGATACCGGCCATGCGGAATTCGAGCGCTATGAGTATCCCGGTGACTATACGGCGCGCCAGGACGGCGACCGGCGCGCCCGCATCCGCATGGAGGAGCGGCGCGCCCGCGGCCGGCGCGCGCGCGGGGTGGGTGCCCTGCGCGGCGTGGTGCCAGGCTGCACCTTTACCCTCGCCAACCACCCCAATGCAGCGCTCAATCGCGAGCACCTGGTCACCAGCGCCTCGCTCGACCTGGAAGACAACGGCGGCGAGGCCGGCAGCAAGCAGCGCTATCGCTGCCGGGTGGAGTTCGACGCCCACCCCACCGACGAAGTCTTCCGCCCGCCACGCACCGTGGAGAAGCCGCGCATCGGTGGCCTGGTGCGTGCGGTGGTCACCGGGCCCAAGGACCAGGAGGTGTGGTGCAACGAATACGGCAGCGTCAAGGTCCAGCTCGAATGGGACCGCTACGGTCGGCGGAACGAACATAGCTCGCCGTGGGTCCGCACTGTCAACGGGTGGTCCGGCAACCAGTACGGCGCGATGCATATCCCGCGTATCGGCGAGGAAGTGCTGGTGGGCTTTCTCAACGGAGATGCCGACCGCCCCTTTATCGTGGGCAGGGTGACCAACCAGCTCAACATGCCGCCGTGGGCGTTGCCGGGGCAGCACGCGCTGTCCGGCTTCCGCGGCAAGGAGCTGTTCGGGCAACGCTCGGGCCACGTGCTGGTGGATGACAGCAAGGAGCAGATCCAGGCGCAGATAGCGTCCGATCACCAGACATCGCAGCTCAGCGTGGGCTACCTGACGGGGATCTTCGGCAACGCGGGGCGGCAGGACAAGCGCGGCGAGGGCTTCGACCTGCGCACCGACGGGCAAGGCGCCGTGCGCGGCGGCAAGGGCCTGCTGTTGAGCGCTGACCCGCAGGACGGCGCCAAGGGCGGCCACCTGGATCGCGCCGGCCTGATCGACTGCATGGGCACCGCGCATGAGACCGCCAGATCATTGGGCGAGTGCGGCGCGGCCCACGAAGGGCACGGCACCGACGCCGGTCCGCAGGAGGCGCTGGCCAAGGCCGTCAAGGAGTGGGATGCGGGCGCAAACAATCACAAGGACGCCCCCGGCGCGGGCGGGCAACCGGTGCTGGCGGCGTACGCGCCGGCCGGCATTGCCGTTGCCACGCCCAAGGCGCTCACCACCTACGCGGGCAAGCATCTCGACACGGTCGCCAAACTCAACCAGCAGCTGACCGCCGGGCAGAAGTTTGTGGTCAACGCCGGCACGGGCATCGGCCTGTTTGCGCATGGCGGGGACCTGCGCGCGATTGCCCACCGGGGCGAACTGCTCCTGCAGGCTCAGAAGGCGGGCATCACCCTCAATGCGCATGGCGACGCCGTCTTCACGTCGACCACGGGCGATCTGGTGTTCAACGCAGGCAAGAACATCGTCCTGATGACCGCCGACGGCGCGGGCATCCGCATCGGCGGCGGCAAGGTGGAGATCTTTGGCCCCAGCGGCGTGCTGCTGCACACCGCGGACTACGACATGCTGGGCCCGGCCAGCCTGACCGGGCCGCTGCCGCAATTCTCCAGCGGCGACGCCGGCCGGGCGTTCCAGTTCGTGCGCAAGGCCGATGGCGAGCCCATTGCCAACGTGCCGTACTCGCTCCTGCGGGCGGACGGCAGCGCGGCCGAAGGCGAAGTCGATGGCAGCGGGAAGACGCCGCTGGACAGCGCGGATCGGATTGAAGCCGTGACGGCGCATTTCCGCCGCCCGAAGCTCTTCTGAGCGCAGCCCCCATGACCACGTGATTGCTTGAACAAGGAAGCCAGACAGACATGAGCGCATCCACCTATTTCAATCCGCGCGCCGGCGTCATCGCCAGCGCCACGGATATCTATACGCCGGCCAAGCACTGCCGCAGGGTCGAGTTCAACGCGCTGCCGGGCATCATCATCTTCGTGCATGGGGTCAACTCCATGGGCGAATGGTTCGCGGCGAGCGAGGAGGGGCTATGCAAGGGCCTGAACCAGCGGCTCAAGCGGACATCCGCCGACCCCGACGACCGCTGGGACGTGGGCGGCCTGCTGCAATCCGCGGAATACAGCCCGGAGCTGACGCCGCAAGGCTACCTGACCCGGGTCGGTGCCGATGCCTTTGTCAGCCGGGAGGAGAACAGTCCGGTCATCCGCTTCCGGTGGGGCTTTGCAGCGGCCAAGGAGGATCTGGCGGAGGTCGGCCCCGATATCCTGCTCGACGAGAACAACGCCTGGGGCGGCGGCCCCTTCGCCAATGGCTGCAGCGCCTTGCCGGATCTGTGGAGCAACGGCACGATCACCGACATCTTCGCGGGCCTGCAGGTCGAGTACCTGAACACCGAGACGAGCCGTCTCGTCTACAACTGCCCGGCGCGCCACTACGGCGCCCACGCCGCCTGGCGCCTGGCGGCGCTGGTGGCGCATATCCGGCAAAAGCATGAGGAGGAGAACGGCAAGGCATGCCCGGTGACCGTGGTGTGCCACAGCCAGGGCAATATGGTCGGCATGGCCTCGGCGTTCATCGGCAAGCACAAGTTCGGCGGCAAGGGGGTGGCCGACACCTATGTGCTGGCCAATCCGCCCTACAGCGTGCTGGCCAGCGCTGCCGACAACTTTGTCCAGTTCGATGCCGAGAACGACCTGGGCCGGGTGACCGTCCATGCGCGGCGCCAGACCCTCGACAAATTCTTCGAGATCGTGGGCACGCAGGAGTGCAATCACGCCAGCCCGGCCTGCGTCAACGGCCTGATGAGCAATGTCAAGGCCAGGCCGCCATGGGATGCGGTCGAGGACCGCGCGCAATACCCCACGCAGAAGCGTGTCTTCCTCTATGCGAACCCGCACGACCAGGTGATCTCCGTGTCCACGGTGCTGGGGCTGGGGTGGCTTGGCTTGTCTCCCGAGGTGCTGGCCGGCACGGACGACGACATGAAGTCCGCCGCCGGTACGCGGGGGGAGCCGCCCTTTGCCTTCAGCCACGCGGAAGGGGTGCTGTTCCAGCGCATCTGGGCGCAGGGCGATCCCAAGAAGCCGGCCTTCAAGGTCGGCGACAAGCCCGGCGTGTTCTGCTACTACAACCAGGGCATTCCCGGCGCCGCGTCCCCCATCCAGGGTGCCGGCCGCTTCTGGTTCCGCAAGCCGCTGGCGCTGCGCTTTCACGTGAGGCGGGTATGGGACGACGAGCGGAAGAGCCTGGCCGGAAAAGTCGGGGCGACCATCCTTGGCGGCCTCTATCAACTGACCTTTGGTGCCGTGCATCTGCTGACCATGGGCAAGTATGGCTTCATTCCCGTCAACGCCGACCCGCCGAAGGGCTGGAAGGTCAATGTCAACGCGCCGGCGGTGCCCAATCCCATCGAGCCGCGCACCATCCGCCTGTATCACGCCCAGGAAGACCCCACCGGGCAGCAGCCGGCGGATGACGGCCAAGTGCCCAAGGCCGGCACCGTCAGCGGGGTATTCAACCAGGGCCCGGAATCCCACACCGATGCGCTCAACCCCGCCGGACGCAGCAACGACGTGTACGACGCCCATCGCGAGAAAGGGCAGGGCGACGCGGCGTACGAGAGCGAAGCCGCGCTGCGCTACGAGCACAACGCCAGCGTACGCCAGCTGGCGCGCCGCAAGGCCGGCAATCCGCACGAGGAGGCGATTGGGCAGATGCACAAGGACGGCGATCTTTCCGATGCGCGCTTCGAAGCGTTCCGTGAATTCGACGTGGAGAAACGGAGGTATTTCCTGCGGGAGGCCAAGGATCTGAATGCCACCAACCATTCCACCATCCTGACCAATGCCGAGCACAGCGAGCGGGTGCTGGCCTATGACGTGAACGTGGGCGTCTGCATGATGCCGGCGGAGCAGATGAATTGGCTGCGGCGGTTTGCGGATTGGCGGTATTGCGATCCGGAGGACAAAGCAATGAAACCCTGGAGTTGGTACTACGGGTCGGGAAGGATCGCGGGTGACAGGTTGGAGGAGCGGGGCGAATACAAGGTTGAGGTCCCCGGGACAATCGGCATCGACACGGAGCGCGCCGACACCAAGTTCTCGCAAACGCCCGCCAAGTACCACGTGCAGCGGCCTACCGAGCATGACCCCATTTTCGGACGCGAACGCCAATGATCGAAGATCTCAACCTTCGTCGCCCCACGTCCTGCGGGCTAACTGTTGTGGCCGTAGCCGTAGCTGCCATTCTTGTTACTGCCTGTTCCTCTGGAAAATCCATGTCCAAGTACTACCGCGAACCGACGCCGTATCCGTTAGCGCCGCGCACAGCCATCGCAACCGGCCCAAACGCACCCGTGGCCTACGTGATGGGCATCCAGTGGGTCAACCCGTTGCTATGGCGCGACTACCCCACCCACTGGAATCTGCTCTGGGTCCAGGGCCTGGCGGAGCGCAATCCGTCGGACACGGACGACATGGAACTGAAGCTGGGCGATGTGGTGGGAAAGGTGGTCAGCGGATTCAATCCGGTATGGCAGGGCTCCAACCCCAATCCGACTTACTACTACCCGCTGCTGTCTATGATCCGCCCGCCGCTGTACGCGCTGGGTTACCACTACGCGGTCAATCCCAAGTACTTCTACTCCATCAGCAAGGGCACCAACCGGCCGGATTTTGCCGATGTGCAGGTGTTCGCCGGCATGCCGCTCGCGTGGATCGATACGCCGACCTATATCTCAGAGAAGGACCGATATCAGGATGGTATGGACCGGTTGGCACAGCATATTCGACTTGGCATGCCGGCTCCGGCGATTCTGGCCGAGAACGAGGAGCATGCCGATGCACGTATGCGCGACTACCTGGTCAAGATGTATGAGGATGATGGGAAGCCCCGGCGCGGACTTGGTCATGACGACGAAATGGTAATCGGCCGCCCGACCTTCACCCTGCGTGCAGCGCGGCGGCTGTTCACCAGCGAGATCTATGGCGAAGCGGAGGCGATGAGCCTGAAGCTGTTCCCGGAAGCCAAGGTGCCGAACGTCACGGTGAAGGCGGGGGCGGAAACGGTGGGCTTCTACGACCTGAAGGAAGCCATCGCCTACCTGAACGCCAACCCGCGGAAGACGGTGTGGGTGTACACCATGGACGCGCCCAACTACCCGCTGGGCAAGCAAACCAATGAAAACTCCGCACTGCTGATCCTGTCGCACCCGAGCGCCGACTGGGGCTACACGCCGCTGGCGGCGCTCTACGCCCCGCAGCAGCACCGGGGCGGCATCGGCCACAAGGCGGCGACGCCGGGCGGGGCGTGGACCGGCCTGCTGCAAACCGCGCAGGAGCAGGCTCCGGCAGGGCACCCGGTGCGCCGTCTCTATCACGACGTGGATCGCCGGGACGCCAACGTCAACACATTGCTCGCGCCCCTGCGCACGGCGGTGCATCAGCACTGGCCGGACCTGGACCAGTTGAAGGATTTCCGCAGCGTCTCCGAGCACATGGTCGGCCCGGCCCGCGCCGCCAGCGTTGGCGTGAACGTGGCCCAGGCCACGGCCTATGTGGACCACACGGGCAACAGCGCGGTGGTGGCCAGCGCCACGGACCCCAGCGATGCATGGTCGGTGCTGGTGGGGCCGCCACCGGGCTGGGTCAAGCGCGAGCCGGTCAAGGAATGGCCACGGGCGCGGGGCCGGACGAGCGCGTACCTGCCGTGGTTCGGCAGGCGGACGGATTGACGGGGAGTAACGCATGCCAACACCGGGAAGTCGCCTCCTGATTGCATCCGCTGCGCGCATCGCTCTTGCCGTCATGGCCATGGCGCTGGGGGCCTGTGCCTCGGGAAAATCCATGTCCAAGTACTACCGCGAACCGACGCCGTATCCGTTAGCGCCGCGCACAGCCGTCGCAACCGGCCCAAACGCACCCGTGGCCTACGTGATGGGCATCCAGTGGGTCAACCCGTTGCTATGGCGTGACTACCCCACCCACTGGAATCTGCTCTGGGTCCAGGGCCTGGCGGAGCGCAATCCGTCGGACACGGACAACATGGAACTGAAACTGGGGGATGTGGTGGGGAATCTAGTAGATCCCTTTGAAGCCGTGTGGCAGGACTCCAATCCCAACCCGACCTATTATCACCCGCTACTGGACCTGATCCGCCCGCCACTTTACGCGCTGGGTTACCACTATGCGGTCAATTCCAAGTACTTCTATTCCATCAGCAAGGGTACCAATCGGCCGGATTTTGCTGATGTGCAGGTGTTCGCTGGCATGCCGCTCGCGTGGATTGACACGCCCACGTACATTTCTGAGCGCCGCTACCGAAGTGGTATGGACCGGTTGGCACAGCATATTCGCCTTGGCATGCCGGCACCGGCGATTCTGGCCGAGAACGAGGAGCATGCCGATGCACGTATGCATGACTATCTGGTCAAGATGTATGAGGATGATGGAGAGCCCCGGCGCGGACTTGGTCACGACGACGATATGGTAATCGGCCGCCCGACCTTCACCCTGCGTGCAGCGCGGCGGCTGTTCACCAGCGAGATCTACGGCGAAGCGGAGGCGATGAGCCTGAAGCTGTTCCCGGAAGCCAAGGTGCCGAACGTCACGGTGAAGGCGGGGGCGGAAACGGTGGGCTTCTACGACCTGAAGGAAGCCATCGCCTACCTGAACGCCAACCCGCGGAAGACGGTGTGGGTGTACACCATGGACGCGCCCAACTACCCGCTGGGCAAGCAAACCAACGAAAACTCCGCACTGCTGATCCTGTCGCACCCGAGCGCCGACTGGGGCTACACGCCGCTGGCGGCGCTCTACACCCCGCAGCAGCACCGGGGCGGCACAAGGCCGCGACGCCGGGCGGGGCGTGGACCGGCCTGCTGCAAACCGCGCAGGAGCAGGCTCCGGCAGGGCACCCGGTGCGCCGTCTCTATCACGACGTGGATCGCCGGGACGCCAATGTCAACACATTGCTCGCACCCCTGCGCACGGCGGTGCATCAGCACTGGCCGGACCTGGACCAGCTGAACGACTTCCGCAGCGTGTCCGAGCACATGGTCGGCCCGGCCCGCGCCGCCAGCGTCGGCGTGAACGTGGCGCAGGCCACGGCTTATGTGGACCACACGGGCAACAGCGCGGTGGTGGCCAGCGCCACGGACCCCAGCGATGCGTGGTCGGTGCTGGTGGGGCCGCC
>NZ_JBYOJU010000051.1:0-6425 GCF_057798855.1 Cupriavidus sp. 96C5-1
AGAGCTGGCGGCGCGCGCTGACCTGGCTGGGCGGCCGCCCAGCCGATGCGCCGATGTACCAGGCATGGCTGGCCAGCCATCCCGACGATGAGGCCATCCGCGCCAAACTGGATGCGATCAAGGCTCCGCAACAACAGCAACAACAGCAACAACGGCAACAACGGCAACAACGGCAACAACGGCAACAACGGCAACAACAAAGCACGCGGGTTGCTAGTGTCACCAGCAACCCGGTGCACCAGCTTGTGCAACAGGGCTTCGGCGCGCTCGACATTGGTGACCTCGGGCGCGCAAGTGAGATTTTCCAGACCGTACTGGTCCAGCGGCCCGAGGACGCCGACGCGCTTGGCGGCATGGGCGTGCTGCGCCTCAAGCAGGAAAAGTTTGCCGAGGCGCTGGATTTTCTCGATCAGGCCGCCAAGCGTGGCGCGGGCGGACGCTACCGCAGCGCGCAGAACAGCGCCACCTACTGGCTGCTGTCCGAGCAGGCCAATGCCGCGCGCGGTGCGGGCAACCGCGCCGAGGCGCGAAGCCTGCTGGAGCGCGCGATCAAGCTGGATCCGCACGAACCTGCCGCCCAGGTGGCGCTGGCCGACGTGATGGCAGAGGAAGGGCAATACGTCCCGGCCGAGGCCGCGTACCGCCGCGTACTCAAGCAGCAGGCCGACAATCCCGACGCCACGCGCGGCCTGGTGGGCGTCCTTGCGGCGCAGAGCAAGAATGCGGAAGCGCTGGCGATCGTGCAGAACCTGACGCCCGCGCAACAGGACAAGGTCGGCTCGCTTGGCAAGCTGCGCGCCGAGGAAGCCCGCGGCCAGGCCCGCGCCGCGCTGCAACGCGGCGACACCGCCAGCGTGCGCCGCGCGCTGGAAGACGCCATGGCGGCCGATCCGTCCAACCCCTGGGTGCGGCTCGATGTGGCGCGCGCCTATGCCTCGATGGGTCTGAAGGAGCAGGCGCGCAGCATCATGGATGGCCTGCAGCGGTCCAACCCCAATATGCCGGACACGCTCTACGCCAGCGCGCTGTTGGCCGCCGAGACCGGCGACTGGCAGGGCGGCCTCGATGTGCTGGAGCGCGTTCCCCCGCAGAACCGCACGCGCGACATGAGCACCCTGCAGCGCCGCCTATGGGTGCACGCCGAGGCGGCGCGCGCCAGCGGGCTCGCCGCGGCCGGCCAGCAGGCTGCCGCGCAGGGCGTGCTGCAACAGGCCGAACGCTACGCCCAGCAGGACGCCGACCAGCTCGGTGCGCTGGCGCTGGCCTATGCCGATGCCGGCGACGAGGCGCGCGCGCTGTCGCTGATGCGTACCGTGATGGGCCGTACCGTGCGCCCGGATACCGGCATGCAGCTGCAATACGCCGCCATCCTGCTCAAGACCAGGCAGGACGTGGAGCTGGCCGGGGTGCTGCGCCAGCTCGCCAACGCCAACCTGAGCCAGGCGCAGCGCCGCGACTACGATGATCTGCGGGCCGTCTATATCGTGCGCCAGGCCGACGCACTGACCGAGAGTGGCGACCTGGCGGCTGCCTATGACATGCTGGCGCCAGCGCTCTCCGAGCGCGGCGGCAGCAGCGCAGTGCGTTCCAGCCTGGCGCGCATGTACGCGCAGGCGGGCGAGAACAAGAAGGCATTGTCGCTGTACGAGAGCGTGCTGGAGAAGGATCCGCGCAATCTCGACCTGATGCTGGCGGCCATCGGCACTGCTACCGCCGCCAAGGAATTCACCTGGGCGGAAGGCACGTTGCAGATGGCGCTGGCGCAGGCGCCCAAGTCGCCCAAGGTGCTGACCGCGGCAGGCCGGCTCTACCGCGCCGAGGGCAATCCCTCGCGCGCGGCGGACTACTTTCGGGAGGCGGTGGCGGCCGAGAACTCGGCTGGCGCATCGACGCCGTTCTCGCGTCCGGACGGTGCCGGTTTCGACCGCGTGCCTTCCAATCCCTTTGCCGGCTTGCCGGAGCAGCGGCCCAGCTCGCAACTGCCGCCGCCGGGCTCACAGGCGCCATACCCGATCATGCCGGGCCCGAGCCGCGCCGCGGCTGGGACGGCGGCGCTGCCGGTGGCAATGAACACGGGCGGGCAGCCCTATGTCCCGGCACCGGTGGCGGCGGGCGGATCAGGGATGGCGCCAGTGCAGCAGCCCGCAGTATATGATCCGCAGCGGGCGCAGGTGCCGGTACAAGCGCCAGCTACCTACTATCCACAACAAACCAGTGCCGCCGCCACTACACCAACCAGGAGCGCGCGCGGCACCAAGACTATCAGCACGCCCCATCCAGCCTATCAGCCCAGTCAGCAGCCTGCGCAGTATCCGGCACAAGTCCAAGCCCAGCATTCAGCTACGCAGCACCCCGCCCAGCCGGCCGCCGCAGCCCCGTATCCGGTAGCGCAGAACGCTGCCGCGGCCGCCGCCCAGGCCTACGCGGCGGCGCCTACGCCCGCCGCGCCGGCGCGCCAGCCGTTTGGCGCGCAGTCTCGCGCACCCTGGCTGGCCGATGCCGATTCGCAGGCAAACCCGACCGGCCCCAAGACCGCGCTGGACGACCTGCGCGACATCGAATCGCAGCGTACCAGCACGCTCGCCGGCGGCCCCACGCTGCGCGCGCGCAGCGGCGATTCCGGCATGAGCCAACTGACCGAGATGCAGGTCATCGCCGAGGGCAAGATGGCCGCAGGCAACGGCAAGCTGGTGGCACGCGTGACGCCGGTGACGCTCGACAGCGGCTCGGTGGGCGGCGACTACAACAGCGCCTCCCGTTTCGGCGGCGGGCCACTGGCGTTCCCGGTTGGCGGCCAGCCGGTCAACCTGTCCGGTGCGCCATTGCGATCCACTTCGGCAGGGTCGCAGAATGCCTTCGGGGCAGCGGTCAGCGTGGCTTACGAGTCCGAGCGCTTCAACGCCGATATCGGCAGCACGCCGCTGGGTTTCCGCTACACCGACGTCAACGCCGGCGCGCGCCTCAACCTGCCGCTGTCCCAGCGCACCACGCTGGGGCTGAGCGCCTCGCGTCGGCCCGTGACGGACAGCCTGCTGTCCTATGCCGGGATGCGCGACGACCGTATCGGCGTGCAATGGGGCGGCGTGATGAATAGTAGCGGGCGCGCCGATCTGGGCTGGGATGATGGTTCCTTCGGCATCTATGGCTATGGTAGTTTCGGTTTGCTGACGGGGCACGACGTCAAACGCAACACGCGCTGGGAAGGTGGCGGCGGTTTCTACCTGCGCTTAATCGATACGACCGATCGTCGCCTGATGAGCGGTGTCAACTTCACCTCGATGGGATATGCAGAAAACCTGCGCTACTTCACCTTCGGCCAGGGCGGTTACTTCAGCCCGCAGACCTATTTTGCCGTGACCGTGCCGCTGTCGCTGGCAGGCCGCAGCGGCCGCCTTGCCTACAATGTGCGCGGCGCGCTCGGCATGCAGTCCTTCCGGGAGAGCAATTCGAACTACTTCCCGACCGATGCCGGGGCACAGGCGGCCGCAGATGCGGCCGCAACAACGGCGAACAAAGCCGGCCTGACCAATTCCACAAGCGGTGCCGTCTACCAAGGCCAGTCCAAGACTGGCCTGGCCTACAACCTGGTTGGCTCGGTCGAGTACCAGGCGGCCTCGCAGCTGTATGTGGGTGGCTTGCTTGGCATCGACAATGCACGCGACTACCGGCAGTGGTACGCCGGTGTGTATGTGCGTTATGCGTTGCAGCGCCAGACAGGGCAGATCGCGTTCCCGCCGACGGCGCCGCGATCCGCGAACGGGCCTCTACCGTTCTGAGGAAAGATGTCCTTCGCCAGGTGCAGGTCAACACTTGGAGCATCGGTCAAGTGGATGTTGAGCTATCTCCGTAGCATGACCAAGTTCCTCGCTGGCTTTGACTTGCATCCAGCGCCTATGTATTCGGACGGCGCTTTCAACCGGCCGTTGCAACGCCCTGAAATGAGGGGGTCGCAACGGAAAAAACAAGCCGTTGCCGCTGTCGTGGTGCGATTCGTCCAGTGTTTGGTTCAGTGGGCCGATAGAGCGTCGGCTTGAAGGAAGACCGACGGCGCTTCGGGAGGGAAATTGCTCAAGGCTTGCCAAGTAAGACGGCGGTCTGGGTCTGGGGTCTGCGCCCTGGGGTCGGGGTGCGCTGGTTCGGGCGAAGGGCGGCATGCCTGATATCGACGATGCGGTGGCGTGCGTCGAGACGCGTGAGACGACCGAAGACTACCAAGCTCGATACCAGGGCGTACGCCGCCGAAGGGGCCGCAATTAGGAAAAGGAGATTTGCCAAGCAAAAGCATGCGCCGGGCAGATCACCGAGTGCGACGACGTCTTACCCCGCACAGGAAGAGGAGTAGTCGAGGATATTGCGCTAATTTGTTAGTTGATGCGTTTTAAAGATAAAAATTAATCGGTCGAGGCCGGCGGCGCTACGCAGAGCTGTCGCAT
This sequence comes from Cupriavidus sp. 96C5-1, assembly GCF_057798855.1. Taxonomy (NCBI): domain Bacteria; kingdom Pseudomonadati; phylum Pseudomonadota; class Betaproteobacteria; order Burkholderiales; family Burkholderiaceae; genus Cupriavidus; species Cupriavidus sp. 96C5-1. The sequence continues at coordinate 4,434 of NZ_JBYOJU010000051.1, forward strand.
TTTGGATATGACTTGCAGTCGCGAGCGCGCGCCAAGCTGCAACAGAATGGCCGAAACATGCTCCTTGACTGTGTTTTCCGTTAAGCCAAGACGCTGCGCGATGGCCTTGTTGGGCAATCCATCGAGCAGATGGCGCAGCACAGTACCTTGACGGTCTGTGAGGCCGAGGGCCTTCGACTCGATAGTGGTGCTGCCTTGCGCTGGATCGGCGGTCTGATCATGCACGTCGCTCGTTGGGCAGACAGGTGGGCTGCTATCGCCTGCGTGGAATGGCGTCGTCTTCGATAAAAGCTGTGCGCGCGTGCGGGCGCCGAGGCGCTCCAGGATGGCGGAGACATGTTCCTTGACGGTGTTCACTGTCAATCCGAGGCGGCGAGCGATCAGCTTAGTGGGCAAGCCCTCCAGCACCAGGGTGAGCACGACCTGTTGGCGTTCCGTGAGGCGTTGCACATCGGGTTTGATGGGAGCGTGATGCGGCGTCGGTGGGAGCGGCGCGCTATTCGCCTCGCAGCCAGGCCGAGCCGTGGCAGGAGAGGCGCTGACGCCTGGATGGCAAGCGGCCGTATCGCCCGTGGCGGAGGCAACGACTTGGGCCGTCGTTTGGGCAACATTGGCACCAGCCTTCCCGTGAAGTAGTGCAACGCGACGCAGAGCGGCGGGGTGAAAGAGATGGACCGTCTTTGCGCTTTCAACGCGGGTGAACGCGCGGCCGGAGACTCCGTGATCTGTGCGGCCAAGTTCTTGCTGGCGTACGCCACGATCGCGTTGGGGGTTCTGGCTGGGCTGCTGGCGGCTGTCTTCCGCCTGCATCGCATGGATCGCTGTATGGAGTTCCTGGATTTGCGAAACCGAAAGTTTCGGTAGTGTAGTGAGAATGTCCCTAAGCTGCCCGTTCACATCTCTCTCCCGTTTCTTATCCCAGCATCGACTCCGTTGCCGGAATTTCCCCCAAAGCGCGACTTTTGAATAGAGTGAGCAAATAGCCTCTTGATGGGCTTCTACTCTTTTTATAGGTTCAATCACGATACCATGTGAATGTCTTTATTCTATGACTTCTGGCAGAATTTGATCGTTTCAGGAAGTGAAGGAGGAAATGATGAGAACAAAGCGCATCATTCAAGTATGCGCGCCGTCTTTGCGACTCGCCCCAGCAGTGTGGGTGATTGGCGAGCCAATATGACTGAGAGACCAGAGATCCACGCCGAGACGGTGATCGCAAGCGACGCCGACGAACTTTCGGCGCGCTTGCGACCGATCCGAGGGAACGTCGCGATCGAATCGGGGAGGGGAGATCATTTTGACGTGCGGCTGGCGTCGAGTCTCGCCGGGGGAGCAGTGACACATCAAATTCAGACGACAACGGGTGTTCGATTCCGGTTCGACAGTCCGTTTGACGGCTACGCGCTGGTGCTGCTCCACGAGGGCGGGCTGCGGGCCAGGATTGGTCAACAGGAGCGCACTTGGTCGGCAGGCGCTTGCGCAGTTCTGGAAGCGACGCAGGTCAGCCAATGGCAATGGCAGGCCGGCAGCTACGACATGCTGCTGGTCGGCGCAACCGATATCACGCAGCGACTATCGACGCTGCTGGAAGCACCGGTGACGCGTCCGGTGACATTCCAGGCCGAGGTCTCCCCAGAATCGGATGGGGTGAGACTGGGCCGCGCCGTGATGCAGATGATGCAATTGTGCTTTGGCGATGACAGATCCAGGGTGACGGCGATGGCCACGGCGGCCAGCATACGTGATGTTGCCGTGGGGGCCTTCCTGGAGGGCTTGCCGCACAATTACTCCGACAGGCTGCTGGTCAAGACACCGGGACCGTCACCACGGCACGTCAGATCCGCGATCGAGTTCATCCATGCCTATGCGCGGGACAGCATCTTTGTCGAGGATATCGCCAAGGCCGCTGGCGTTAGCGTGCGCGCCCTGCAGGTGGGATTCGCCACCTTCAAGAACACCACGCCAATGGCGTACTTGAAGCGGGTTAGGCTG
>NZ_JBYOJU010000051.1:6435-65602 GCF_057798855.1 Cupriavidus sp. 96C5-1
GAGGGCGTGCGCAATGAACTTCTGCAGAGCGATGACGCGTCGGTTGCTGAAGTCGCGATGCACTGGGGGTTCAAGCACCTTGGCATGTTCGCCAAGGTGTATCGCGATGCGTTCGGCGAGCTGCCATCGCAGACCCGTCGGATTACGAGGCGGTAGGGAAGGCTCCAGTTCCACCGTCGAGGGAAACCTGCGCTCGGTGGAGGCAAAGAAAGCCAGACGATCCGCCTCTCTCCGCGGGCGGATCGTTTGGACGTTAACAACGGGAACTTGGAACGCAGCGCGGATATTAGATGTGCCATATCTGGCTAACTAGCCAGTCATAGATGGGGTAATTGGAATATCTGCGTTTATTGATGATTGCGTGCGCTATTGAGATATTTTGGCGCCGAATCCAAAAGGCGCATCGGTTTGTCCGAGAAGCGCTGCGCACGCGGACAAGGCGAGTCCGTGAGCGCGCGGGCACTCGACCCGATCGGCCCGACGAGTTCCACGGCGACCTTGCGCGCGACGGCGGTTTCTGGCAGGGCGTCAAGGTGCCGGGTGGCGTCAAGGCCGCCGGCCGGCAGGGTCTTCCGCCGGCGCAGGGTGTGTATCCATCCGCTGGGGCACTGGCGTGCCGCGCCTCGTTTTCGCGATACAGCTCGGCACGGGTGTGACGTCACCCGCGCCGAACCTCACCCCTCTCGCGTGACGAACGCGGGGTCTTGCCCGTCTGCCTGCCGTACCCGCCGAACGCAGCCACGAGGGCCGAGTGACGGGGCACGGATACTTTCACGAACGTGAAAATTCCGGGGCGTACCGCCAGTGGAGTCCAACGGCACCGCCTCCGGCTCGGCTGGCACCACAGTGGTTGGCGTCCAGCCGATTCAGCGCAGCTCCTGCGTGGCCGCGTGCCAGGCATCGTCCTCTGTATGCAGGTAGGCGCTGGAGGTGACCAGCGTAGCGTGGCCCAGGTTGTTCCGCACAAACCGTAGATCGACCTGCAGGTCGATCATGTGATTGCCGGCGATAGGACGCAGACAGCGCGCCGATGCGCTGGCCAGTGCGGCGAGCATGGTTTTTCCATTTGTTTTCCCATTCGGGGCCACGCGCACGCCGCCAGTCGGCAGCCGGGCAGGGCTGTGGGCGCGGCGGTAGCGCGTTAGCTCTGCCACCAGTTGAGGGTTGGCCGACATTGAACCTTCGCTGTCATTACCCGTCAACCGCGGGCCTCCACATATCTTTAGCGGCTCAATCGGTGTCTCGCAGAATTGGGTACGCTAGCTGAGTTCGAGGTGAGTTCATGCTTGAAGGGCTAGAGTCCAAAATTGCTCAAGCACAAAGATCCCGGCAGCGCTGGCTTTACTCCTGGTGACCCGACTGATGGGACTACATTAGGTGGCGCCTTCTCCAGACTCTTCGTCTGTCTCAGTGCAGTTGAGCTAGACGGCCCGCTGCAGGCAGTCCGGATGCAGCGCGGCAAAACCGCGAAGCAACGCATCGAAGTGGTCTGTAAAGCACAATCTTCGGGATATCTTGGGCAGCTTCAAAGGTTCCCAAGGCGAGGCCTGGTCAAATAGGCTGGAATAGCTGAGTCACAGTGATCTTGAGTGCCGTTGCCAGCGTTTCTATCGCATCAAGTGAGGGATTGGCGCGGCCAGTTTCAATCCGACTCATATAGGTCCGTGCAAAGCCAACTCTATCGGCAAATGCCTCCTGGGATAAGCCGGTCGCCTTCCTGAGTTCAAGAATGCGTTTGCCGAAGCGGTAGCGTAGTGTCGTTTTCATGGCCCCTACTGTGGTAGGTGCACACCAATCGTACACACACTAATCGTGACGTTCGTGGCGTATATGGCGTACGCTATGCGACTGTGATTGCCGGCAGTTCCGCAGGCGACGATCAGGAGCGAGCTTTCACGATGAGTGGGTTGTATCTTCTCTGGCAGACCACGCGCCACGCTGGCGATCTGGCGCGTAGCGCCGCGCCGTACTATACGGTGGGGGGCGGCCTTGGCCGAACTGAGGCCCACGATTCTTCCGCTTCCCCAACGAGAACCGGCTCTTCGCCTGCAGGAACTAGTGGCGGACTATCTGCAATATCAAGCGGGCCAATTGGCTAGGTATGACAAAGCCGTGTACTGCGTGGCAGCTTGCACCGCGTACTGGCAAGGCCGGTACGCCGATCCCTATCACTGGCGCAAGATCCGAAATCAAGTGGTACGTTTCGAATTCGGCTTGGTGCGCTCCGCGGGCCTGTACTGCCGCATTCGCGCTGTCGGGCAAGAACTCAGTTGCTACTAGTCAAGTAAGGCTCAACTTCTTGCCACAGTGCGGGCAGCTTCATGCAAGCTTGGCGCTGCACTTCTCGCAGAAGTTGGCTTCTGCGGGGTTCTCGAGCCCGCAGCTTGTGCAGCGCATCTCACTCCCTGATCGGCTTCAGTGTGATGTCATATCGTACGGCGCAGATTTTTCTGCGCCATACGCTTCCGGGCGGGCGGCAACTTCCGTGCTCAAACGACAAGGTGAATGTGAGGAGCGTAGGACGGCGCCTGGAGCAGGAACCCTAGCGCTGCCGACAAGGTACGTCGTGGGGAACGGGTGATCACTCACGCCGACGGGAAGACGAGAGGTGAGCGGGTCGAGTGTTCCTGGCGAGTATCCCCTGGCGAGCAAAATGCAATTAATCGCCTAGTTTTCTGCCCCAACCTTGATCCGGGGTTTGGCAACTCAGGTCACCTGCCAAGGGGGGCAACGCGGCGTGAGGACCTCCGGTCGGCATGGTCGCCCGCCTGCGCAGGGCGACCATGCCATCCGCAGGCGCGCCCGCGTACCTCGTCTCGCGACACAACTCACCTCACCTCACCTCACCTCACCTCTCTCTGCCACTTGCACGACACTGTGTGCCCCCGTACGACTCCAACGCATATGTTGGCTTTTACAAATGCGGCGTCCCATGATTCGATTGATAGATGACTTGACGAAGCCAGTGGCAATTCGTCGGCCAATACGCTGCCGGGCTCGCTAATCGATTGGCGAATCAAGAATGCTATTGAGGTAGCTGATCAAAGCTATAAGCTTGCACTGTGCTTATTTTGTAAGTGCCAGGAGCCTCGATCTCATGAAGTTGAAACTGTGTTCGTGGCGCCGCGTCGAACGACAGCCGTGGCAGTTGAGCCGCGCCCTCAGCCGTCGCGACCGGTGGCGCCGTCGCCGCGCGCGCAGGGCTACGCGCTCGGCGTGCTCAACAACCTCTACCGCTTCCTGGTCGACCAGAACTATCTGATGGGCAACCCGTGGCACGGCATCCACGTGCCGCGCGAGGCGCGGCCGGCGCTGGATGTGGGGCGCAGCCTGACCGAGGACCAATGGGCGTTCGTGCTGGCGCAGCTCGACGCGCTGCCACCCACCTCGGCCCGCCAGCGCCTGCAGGTCGTCTTTCCCCTGCTGTACGCTACCGGCCTGCGTCTGTCCGAGGTGGTCGCCGCCACCACCGCCCACCTGGCGTGGGTCAGCCTGCCACAGCCAGGTACCCGGGCACGCATCGAAGGCTGGTGGCTGGAAGTGGTGGGCAAGGGCAACAAGCTGCTCCGCGTGCCGGTGCTGCCGGCGGTGATCGCGCGGCTCGGCGCGTATCTGGTGGCACGCGGCCATCCGACCGACCGGGGCGCCAACCGGGTCCCGGGCGGGGTCGCCTTGCTCGGCCACGCCACCGACCTGGGCGAGCGGGCGCCATGGGCCGGCGCATGCGCCGCCAACCCCGTCGATGCCGCAGCCGGCATCGGCCCTGTCATTCTCTCCAAGCAGATCAAGGGATTGCGTCGGCACGCTGTGCCTCGCCGACCAGCGCAGCGCGGCTGGAGGCCGCCAGTACGCATTGGCTGCGGCGCTACCCACGCGCTACATGACGACCGAAGACGGGTGGCACATGGTGGCAATGAAGCGCCTTCTTCGATGGAGGGGGGCGGGTTAAGCGCGCCGCGGTACCATTTATGCCTATGTCAAAGGAAATCGAACGGGCCGGGTCGGCAAGCGCTGCACAGGCTGCGCCCCAGAGCCGGGCGACCAGGTTCGCTTTGCCTTTGGACCCCAGGGCGAGGCCCGGCATCGTCGAGATACCGCCGAACTGAGCGCCAGTTGCTGCGCAGTAGCGGATAGGCACCCCTGCCGGCAGTTGCGGCCCGCTCAACCTCCAATTCCGGATGTCACCCACCAGGTCCGCGGCCATAGCCGAGCTCGAGGATGAGCTCCCCCGATCTGGGCCATCGATGGTTTTTTGATCAGACACAAGATGCTCCGGCCGGCTCACGTTAGGATTGAATCGTTCCGAATCGCCTCGAAATCACATGGGTAAGCTCAGTCGGAGAAGTTTGCTGGTAGGTGGTGGCGTCCTCATGGCTGGTGTCGCTGGAGGCATTTCCGCCTGGAGATACGCATCGGGTTCCACGGCCGACTACAGTGCCTATTCGGCGGCACTCCGCCGCACACCGCGGCGGCAGTCAGTACTCTTGGATCTGATCCGTTATGCCTCGCTCGCAGCCAATAGCCATAACACCCAACCGTGGCTGTTTCAGGTCGGCAACGAGGGAATTCGGCTCTTGCCGGATTTCGCCCGACGCACTCCCGTTGTCGATCCCGACGATCATCACTTGTTTGTCAGCTTAGGTTGCGCTGCTGAGAATCTGGCCATTTCCGCCGAAGCAATGGGGTACACCTGCGCGGGGACCTGCACCGACGACGGTGTCATGCAGTTTCAGCTTGGGACCGGCGTCGCTCGGTCCGACCCGCTGTTCGGCGCCATTGCGAGGCGGCAGTCCACTCGCGCACTCTACGATGGCAGGCCCGTTCCGAATGATCATCTTGACATGCTGGTCCAGGCCGCCATGCGGCCCGGTGTGCGGGTAGTGCTGATGACGGATGCAAGGCAGATCGGCCAGATGCGCGACCTCGCAGTCGCCGGCAATAGCGTCCAACTTGGTGATCCCGGTTTTGTTGGTGAACTGAAGCGTTGGCTGCGCTTCAATCCGCGTGCGGCAATGGCAAAGGGGGACGGCTTGTATACTGCCTGCACGGGGAACCCGGTCCTGCCCGACTGGCTCGGGCCGCACGCTTTTGACTTGTTCCTCAATGCCAAAGTCGAAAACGACAAGTTGGCACGCCAGATCGCGTCTTCGTCGGGGCTCGCGATCTTCATTGGCGACAGGGCGGGTCGGGCAAGCTGGGTCGAAACGGGCCGCGCCTGCCAACGCTTTCTGCTTACTGCTGCGCAGCTCGGCCTCAAAAGCGCTTTCATCAACCAGCCCGTCGAGGTGACACCGTTCCGGTCTGCGTTGGCGGTGCTGGCTGGCGAGGCCGGAAAGCGGCCGGATCTGGTCCTGCGTTTCGGCTATGGTCCTACTATGCCGTATGCGCCGCGTCGCCCTGTCTCTGCGGTACTGATCTGATCGAAGTGCCGAAGGGGTAGGGATGAACATGCGGCCTTATGTGGCCAAAGAGATTGACTCGCTTCCCGGACCGGTGCGCGCCCTCGCAACACGACTCGGGTGTGGAACAGACGACGGGGAGACGTTGGTGCGCTTTTCGCAGGCCGGCCGAATGCGCAGCGATGCGCGCGGCGTGTGGACGAAGTACCGCGCCACGCAGACGATCGCTCTGGACAGCTGTAGCTTCTGCTGGACCGCACAGACAGGTCCTTTCGGCAGCGTACGCATTATTGACGCGCTTGACTGTGGCACGGGGCGTCTTGAAGTGACAGCGCTTGGCTTTCTGCATCTCGTGCGCATGCCGGCATCGGACGAGCTCGACCGAGCCGAGCTGATGCGCTACCTGGCAGAAGTCATCTGGGCGCCACAGGCGATCGTGCGCAACCCGCATCTGCATTGGGCCGTGCTGAACGAGAATTGCTTTGCCGTGACGGCGGGCAAGCCAGGTCGAACTGCGACGGTCACAATTGAATTGAACGAAGATGGACGCGTGGCCTCTGTGACCGCACCCGACAGACCCATGTACACGAAATCTGGCTATTGTCCCAGGTTGTGGTTCGGGCGCGCCTCGGACTATCGACGGCACGCCGGATATTGGCTGCCGTTCAGGGCCGAAGTTGGCTGGCAGATCGAGGGCGAACGCGTCGTACTCTGGGAAGGGAGCCTTCTCGATTGGGCTCCAGTTGCATAGTGCCTTCTTCGGAATCGACTGACTGCCGGCAAGACAAGCGAAGCTTCTTCCGCGACTAGATTCAAGCTCAGCCGCAGGCTGGTATCTGGTGTAGCTGTCTGGCGCTGCGAGTACCTCTAGGGTTCCCGCGAGGCCCGATGTCCGCCAGACGCACCGGGCCGAGCGAGCCAAGAACCAGCAGGCTCGCCAGCGCGAAGAGCGATACGCTGATCTCGCCGTAATGCATGACCCAGCCGAAGTGACCACGGGGCGCTGACCCAAGGCTTCGGCTGGCACGGCCAGCGCTGCGCTGCCGTGCTGGAGTGCGTCCGGCGTTTCCCCGGAAAGGCTTTCCGCAAGCAATCGAAGGTGTGCCACAGCGGCTGCTGTCGTAGCTCCATCTCCATAGTCTGGCCTCATTGCCTCTGGCAGCCTGCCCTGGGCCTCAAGTAGGTCAGCTGCCACTGCACTAGCATCCGAAGGGTCGCCTATCTTGCCTTCACGAAGTACGATGACAGTAGCTTCTCGCCACCATGCTCGTTGACGGCGGCACCCAGCGCCCGTTCGTAGTCGGGCTGAGCCTCCTCGAGGCATGCACGGCCCTTTGCGGTAAGAACCGTATACACCCCACGCTTGTCGTCTGGACACAAATCGCGGACGGTGAACTCGCTGCGCTCCAGGCGCTCGACCATCCGCGAAACCGAACTCTGGTTCAGGCGCAAATGCGAGGCCAACTCCTGCATGCGAAGTTCGCAGTCCGGAGAACGCGCCAATACCTCGAGCGCGCGATAATCGGAAAGGCCAAGCCCGTGCCGAGCTTGCAACACTTTCCCAAGATCGGCCTCGACATTGGCGATGACTTGAATCAGTCTAAGCCATGATTCGCTTCTAGTTGACATAACCGAGTCGCACTCCTCTTGAACAATGGGCAGCATATTTTTACATATGCATGCCCATGCAAGTATATATCAAAAGAAGTGTGCCTATGACGCACGCAATCCTGATCGGAACGCCAGGAAAGGAACTAACCCGTCCGGTATGGACAGCTTGTGTACGGTGGGCGAGTGCCATGCAGATGGGTCACTGGCGAATACCGTATAGGTTCCGCGATAGTCGAACCCATACCGTGCCGCTTCATCCCGGTCCACCGCAAAGAGCACGTGCGATATGCCAGCGAAGAGCGCGCTGAGATAGCACATCGCGCAGGGCTCTCCCGATGCCAGCAGCGTCATCCCATGCAGATGCGGCCTGCCAGTGGCCCGGCATGCATCACGAATGGCCTCGACCTCCGCGTGCGCGGTCGGGTCATGATGCTCTCGAACGCGATTGACGCCGCGCCCAAGCACTGCACCAGTGGCATCGACCACAAAGGCGGTGAAAGGGATGCCGCCGTTATGGACATGCTCCACGGAGTAGGCTACAGCATCGTTCATGCGCTGTGTGAGGCGCTCGGCAAGGTCGGATGCCATCATGCTGGCATCCGACTCTTGCTGGCCTGGAGCTTGGCACTGTCGGCGAGCTTCAACCAGACGACACCACCGATGATGACTGCCAGCCAGAATGCCTGGGTCAGCGTGAGTGGCTGGTCGAGCAGAACGCTGCCGAAGACTGCCGCGCCCACCGAGCCGATGCCCGCCCATGCCGCGTAGCCGATTCCCACGTCGATGGTTTTCAGGGCAACACTGAGTGCGTACAGCGTCAGCAGGAAGAAGACCACGGCAGCCATAGACCAGTTCAACACCGTGAACGCCTTGCTGCCCGCCACGCTGAGCGCGTAGCCGATCTCGAAGGCACCGGCCAGCAGCAGCATGATCCATGCGCGTCCGTTGCCCTTGTTCGCTTCGCCTGTGGTTGTCATTTTGGGTTACCTTTTAGAGTTGGGATGGAAGTTCGATGAGGTAATGGTCTGTCGTTGCTTCACGCCGCGCCGCTGAGCCGCAGGCCAACGACGCCGCCAATGACCAGGGCGATTCCGAGAGATTTGCTCCAGGTCAACCGCTGCCCAAAGAACAGCGCACCCAGGACAACGACGCCGACGCCTGCGATGGAGGTCCAGATGGCGTAGCCCACGCCGACGTCGAAGGTCAGCAGCGCAAGGCTGAGGAAGAAGGTAGCGATCGCACCGCTGACCAGCGTGGCAACCGTCCACCACAGGCGGGTGAATCCTTTTGCATTCCCTGCGGAGATGGCGACCGCGATTTCAAAGATCACCGCAGCGCCCAGATAAAGCCAATTCATGATGAAGGTTCCTTTCGTTAATGTGCCCCGGGGGGCGGTTGGGTGTGGTGTTGAGAAGACGGTGCTCACGCGTGTGATGATGTTGGCTGCTGATCGCCCTTTTCCTCGCTTTCGAGTTGGTCGATGGCACGCTTGAGTTCACCCAGAGGTGGCGTGCCACGGAACATCAGCTTCCCGATGACGATGGTGGGAACGGATGTGATGTGCATGTCCTCGCGAGCATGGCGCTGCGCCTCACGGTGGCGTTGGGCATAGGCTCCGCTTTCGAGCGCCTGCCGGGCCTTGTCGGGGTCAAGCCCAACCTCAGCCGCGATCTCGATCAGGCATTCGGAGTCGCCAATGTCTCGCCCCTCCTGGAAGAAGGCCCGCAAGACACGCATGGAATAGGCGTGATCGAGTCCCTGGTCCTGGGCCATCGCCAGGATTTCGAACGCCTTGGCGGTGCGCGGCTGGGGCGAGATCGACGGCAGCCGGATCGGCACACCAAGACTCAGAGCCAAGGGATAGACGGATCTTTGCCAGACAGAAGGCAGGTACGGATCCTCCGGCCTCAGCGTCGGCTCTGGCGCAGGGCGCAGCTCAAAAGGACGCCAGGTGACGGAGATGTCCCGATCTCCGATTGCGTTGGACAGATCCTTTTCTGCAAGCAGACAGTAGGGGCACACGTAGTCGGAATAGATGGTGATGGATGCCATATCGTCTTCAATATGATTGCATGTGCATGCATATTAATGAGGGCAAATTGGACTGTCAAGATACTTGTGTGTGCATGCAGATTTAAACGGGAGAGCATGGGCAAATCGCTCAGGATCCAATTTGCCGAGAGCTAGGGCAGGGCAGCGATGGTCGGAAGCCGAAACACTGCGCCTGCAACAAGACGAATCTGGGCAGAAACGACCAAGCGAAAGCGTCCAGCCTCAGTGACAGCTAAGTCTGTCTCCATAGTCTCACCAATGCGCAAATGTCAGCGTTCCTTTGGAGAGGTTTTTATGTATCGCTTCAGCAAAAAAACTCTGGTTGCTGTCGCCATTGTTGCGATGGGGGGCGTCGGCACAGCGGCCTACGCGGCCAGATATTTCGAAAACGATGTCTTGATCCGACGCGGCTGGGCTCGTCGCTAGTCCCTATGTTTGGCCTAAGTCTGGTCGGCCAGACTGCCTCGAAATTGCTGTACTTATCGCTTCGGAGCCCGCCATGAATTTGCTGTCGAACAAGGAAATGCCCAGCCTGCTCAACAAGGTGCCAGAGGTCACCCTGGGTTTCTGGATCATCAAGGTCATGTCGACCACGGTCGGAGAGACGGTCGCCGACTATCTGGCCGTTGATGCCGGTTTTGGCCAGGCCCTCACGGCCAGTGTGATGGGGGCCTTGCTGGCAATCGCGCTGTTCATGCAGTTGCGGGCCCGGCGCTATGTGCCCTGGATGTACTGGCTGACCGTCGTGCTGGTCAGCGTGGTGGGTACTCAGATCACCGACGCATTGACCGATGGCATGGGCGTCAGTCTCTATCTCAGCGCGGCAGCCTTTGCTGCCGCGCTGGTCGCGATATTCGCGACTTGGTTCTGGAACGAGCGAACGCTTTCGATCAAGGCCATCGACACCCGGCCCCGGGAACTCTTCTATTGGGGCGCCATCCTGTGCACCTTTGCCCTTGGCACTGCCGCCGGCGACTTGGCGACGGAAGCCTTGGGCCTGGGATTCCAATGGGGCGTCGTTGCCTTCGGCGCGCTGATCGCGCTCACCGCATTGGCGTTCTTTTTCGGGGCGAACATGGTGCTGACCTTCTGGATTGCCTACATCCTGACGCGACCGCTGGGTGCGGCGATGGGGGATCTGCTGTCGCAGTCACCGACGTATGGTGGCCTCGGGCTCGGTGCGAAGTTGACAAGCATCATCTTTCTCGTGGTCATTGTCGGGCTGGTCGCCTTGGCGCAGCGCAATGCCAGGCAGGCCGTGGCAACCGTCCCGGCGCAATGAGTTGACCAGCCTATTCCAACCCTTCCGCTACTTTCAAAGGAGAACTTGATGAAATCACTTTGTATCACCCGCCCTGTCGCTGCTGCCATGTTCGGTTTGGCGGTGTTGACCGCAGGGTATGCCGCACCATCATCCATTGGCGTGATCGGAGCTGCCCAGGCCGCGACGCCCTCGAAGCTAGGGGATCTGGGCGCCTTCCGGGCCATTGCGGTGGACGTCGCCGCCATCGTCGACAAAGGGGATCTGGCCGGGGCGACGAAACGCATCAAGGACCTGGAGTTGTCCTGGGATTCGGCCGAGGCGGGCCTGAAACCCCGTGCAGCGGCCGATTGGCACGTCGTAGACAAAGCCATCGACCGGGCCCTGTCGGCGCTGCGTGAGAGCAAGCCGAACGCCGCGGCGTGTAAGCAGGCGCTGGCCGATCTGATCAAGATCATGGACCAGATGAAAGGCAAGTAATGAGGTTCTGGGCGGCGAGGCCACGCGACCGCCGCGCCGCCTTCGCGGCAAGCCCGCCTGGATGCGCTTCGCCATACTGCCGAAGCGAATCTCCCAGATGCTACCGACGGAATTGCTGAGTTGGTTTCCCAACGACCTGCAGATCATTGCCATGATGGCCGAGCGCATAGCGTGCCGAAATGCCGCTGTACACCGGGAACAGCGGCACGCTGACTATGCCGGCCATGCTCGTGGCCAAATCGGCAATGGTCCAATGCGCGCTGTTCCTACCGAGCAGCGCGGCGCGGCTGCCTTTGGGTAGGCCAAGCGATTGGAAATAGGTGGCCATCCGCCTGGCTTGATTGCCGACCTCGCTCCAACTGTACGCAACCACTGTGCCATCGGGCAGCGGCTGGATCAGATAGGTCTTGTCGCGCTGCTCCGTTTCGTGCTTCAGGAAGAAATCCAGCAATGTTGCGCTGTCGGGTATGGTCATTTTGCTGTCTCCCTTTGCTCTTGGCCGTTCTTTTTTCACCTGTCCCCGGCAGCCCGGCATGACGAACAGATAGCGCTTTCATGCCGCCGCCGCACCCTGATCGGTTCTTCCTTCTGTCCGTTCCCTGCAGGGATCTGCATTTCGGCAGCGCAGATGGATTGCTGAGGGTGCGTGGTCAATTGAATGCCAGTTTGCCGCCGTCGTCCAGAAGACGATGTGAGTGCGTCAGTTCATTAGGCCAGGGGCAGCTCCTAGACCTAGATGCGCCGGCTTTGGTGGCGGAGCAGGCGTCCACTTCCCAATCCGAACGGCACACGCAGACGAACTGGATGCGGCAACCGCTCGAGGCGGCCAGACGGGCGCCGGTGCGGCATCGCAGCAGAATGAATCCGCCCCGAACCTGGGATCTCGCCAAAGGCGCTCTATCGGATCTCGGATCGAGGACGAAGCGCGATGGCCCGTTGGGCCGTATCGCTTGATGCGATGGGAGAAGATGGCCAGCCGCTGCGGGCCATCTTCACGCCGCCTGACCCGACGGATATTTCCCCTTCCATGGCCAACACGTAGCCGTATCCGGGACGCGTCCGTTCTCTGTCCGCTGCAGGGAAGCGTGCCACGCCCTCTCCAACCGCAGGGGACAACTTGAGCCTGGGTGTCCCGCTCTCATCCCCGCCGTCGGCACGTGAGGGCAGGGCATTAACGTGCGTAATCAAGATATTAAGTGCGCATTCTAGATTGCGGTGAGCGTCTGAGAGTGCGCGGCAGAAAAAGCTCGCAAGTTCGGCGCGGCTCCCGAGCCGCTGCCAAAGCACATCCTTCCTTAGGGTCGGCTTGCCTACTCCACCTGAATACGCTCTTCTCGTGCAGGCGCCGGAGATCCTCCTGCTCCGCAATCACCCGTTCCTCCAGCGATAGTCGAAGTGGCTGTTCTTCTGGCTGCATGTCGGTGATCCGCTCACGTATGGGATGCACCGATGAAGCATGGCGGCCGGCTCCGTCAGCTTCCCGAGAGGCATGTCATCGAAATACATGCGCGAATCAGACTTTGCGCACGCAATCCTGATAAGCGGACCTTCATCCCGGTCGACGTTTTGGCGCACCACGCGCAAAACACAGGCCCGTCCGGCGTCGCCAGGACAAGCAGCATTTCCGCCACGGGGAAGGGCACCGATGGTAGTCCATCACGGCCGGTCTCTTGGGGCGCGAGGGCTCCGGTCAGCGTGGGCTCAGGCGCTACATTGTCATGTCGAAGAAACATCCAGACACCAATATGGTTGTTTCTCACTCAAGAAGAGAGCCATGCCATGCATCCTGACAAATTCCGTTCTCGCCTGACCGGCGCCGCGCTCGCGAGCGCGCTGCTGGCCGCCACCTTGCTTGCCGCCTGCGGCGGTGACGACAATAGCGCGCCCGCTGCGTCCGTCGTCCCCGCCATGACGGAACCGACTCTGGTCGGCCGTGCTGTGCTGCCAGCCGCCACGTTTGCTACGGGGCCGGTCTCGGGGCGCTATATCAGCGGCGACCTGAATGGCGCAACGGCACCATTCGCGTCGCAGCCGGTGCAGGGCTTCTCGGCCGTGCTGCGGAACAGCGACGGAACCTTCATGGTGATGGCCGACAATGGCTATGGTTCGCTGGAGAATTCTGCCGACTTCAATCTCCGTGTCTACACCGTCGCGCCGGTGTTCAAGACGTCGGCGGGTGGGTCAGGCAGCGTGACCGTCAAGAGCTTCATCGAGCTGAAGGATCCGAACAAGCTGGTGCCGTTCGCCATCACCAACCAATTTACGACGGATCGCGTGCTGACCGGTGCCGACTTCGATATCGAGAGCATGCAGCGCGCGCCCGATGGCACGTTGTGGTTTGGTGATGAGTTCGGGCCGTTCCTGCTGCATACCGATGCGCAGGGCGTGCTGCTGGAGGCGCCGATTCCGTTGCCGGACTTCGAGAATCCGGGCAAGCAGATCCGCTCGCCGCAGAATCCGTTTTCGGAGGAGGCCACGCCGGTGCGGATCATGAACGCCGTGCGTACCCACGCATTCCAGTACGGCGCCAAGCGCGCTCCGGTGTTTTCGCCGTACTACGTGCAGCTCAAGTACGATGCCAATGGCGTGAAATCGAACCCGAACGCACATTATGCACGTGGCGCGAATCCGCAACCGGGTCTTGCCAAGGCTGTCTCCGATACGCTCGACCTGGCGTCACTCAAGGCCGCCGGCCATAGCGTGGTGACCTGGACGGTCAACGACAGCACGGAAATGACCACCCTTCTTAAGGCCGGCGTCAACGGCATCATTTCGGATCGGCCCGACTTGCTCTACGCAGCAGTGGCCGCCTTCGACGCCAATGGCGACGGCAAGCCAGGTGACTACCTGCTGGCGGATGGCCAGATCGACCCGGCCAAGTTCGACGCTCAGGGACACCGTGGCGCACGCAACCTGCGTCCGGAGAATACGCTTCCCGCCATGGAGGCAGCGCTCGACAACCTGATGACGACGCTAGAGACCGACGCCGGCATCACGCTGGATGGCGTGGCGGTACTCAAGCACGATCCGTACATCGAG
Source organism: Cupriavidus sp. 96C5-1 (assembly GCF_057798855.1). Lineage (NCBI taxonomy): Bacteria > Pseudomonadati > Pseudomonadota > Betaproteobacteria > Burkholderiales > Burkholderiaceae > Cupriavidus > Cupriavidus sp. 96C5-1. The sequence goes on from NZ_JBYOJU010000051.1 coordinate 20,278, forward strand.
GCCGTCAAGTGCCGCCGCATGGACGGTGCCCCGTACAACGCGGCCGACGAGGTGCTGATCAAGAGCCTGACGCTCGCGCAGATCCAGAGCACCTTCATCTGCGACAAGCTTTTCCGTGGTGCGAGCCAGGTCAATGATCCGGCGCTCTCGCCCGTCTCGGCGGCACTGGCCACGTCCAAGGGCTATGGCAGTCCGTACGTCGTGCCGGCCGCGAAGGATATTTTCGACCTAGTCGATGCCTACGTGAGCTACTACACGACCGGCGCGGGCAAGAGTCACGCTCAGGCCGCCAAGCGTGCCGCGAACGCGCAGAAGGTGCGCTTCAACATCGAGACCAAGATCAACCCGCGCGGTGACAAGGACGGCAAGGGCAACGTCTATCGGAGCCGCACCGTGGACGCCAACACGATGGCCGACACGCTGGCGAACCTGATCATTAGCCGCAACATGCAGCTTCGCGCGGATATCCAGAGCTTCGATTTCCGCACGCTGCTGCGTGTGCAGGAAAAGTTCCCGGCGATTCGCACGGTCTACCTGTTCGGCGACTTCCCCATCTACGGCGACCCTGCCAACACCGATGATGGCACCAACATGCAGGACGAGGCCGGCGCCAACACGCCGTGGATGGCGGGGCTGTACTGGCCGTACCGCTCCACCGTCACCTCCGCCCCGGTCCGTGCCAAGCGCTCGGGCGGATTCGAAGGGATGGCGATCAGCCCCGATGGCAAGAAGCTCTACCCGCTGCTGGAGCTGCCGCTGACTGGCCACGACGGCAAGACGCTGCTGATCTCCGAGTTCGACATCGCCAAGCGCCAATACACGGGCGTGCAGTACAAGTACAAGCTTGACGACAAGGGCACCAACATCGGCGACTTCATCCTGTACAACGCGACCGAAGGCATCATCATCGAGCGCGATGGTTCGCAGGGCGATTTGAACGGCTTCAAGAAGCTGTTCCAGGTGACGCTGGGCAGGCCGGGCGAGTACGTTGGCAAGACGGAGCTGGCCAACCTGATGAAGCTCCGCGACCCGGCGGGGATCAGCAAGGGTGGCGCCGCCGGCGATGTGGCAATCGGCGATCCGTTTGGCATGCCTTTCAACACCATCGAAGACATCGTGGTGCTTGACGCAAACACGCTGTTGGTCATCGACGACAACAACTATCCGTTCAGTGTCGGCCGCCACGTCGGCACGAAGGCCCCGGATGACAACGAGTTCATCCAGATCCGCCTGCCTAAAGCGTTGAACCTGGCAAAGTAGCACAGAGCGCAGTCGGCCCGCCCGGCCGACAACCCGCGCCCGGCCCGAGCGCCGGGCGCGACGCCGTTGCGGGACACATCGATGCAGTCTGGCTGTGGCGATGGTTGTCGGCCGTCCGGGCCAAGTATCGGAAGGCCGAACAATTCAATTGCATTCAGGACAGGATTAGAAACTATTCATGTGGGCTAGGCTTCGCGTTACCTACTATAGCTGCACGTGAAGCCGGGCATGGGCGGTTGCGAGGTTCGCATTGGCGCCAGCGTGCGCCCGGCGTGCGGAGAACAGCCGTGAAGGCGGCAGAGGGCCTCCGCGGAGGAACGCCAAGCCACGTCACCAGTGAGGAGATAAAAATGGAACAACTGCGGCTGTTCACACCAACCGACTGGAGACGGGCGTACCCGGACCCAAGCATCGGATTTCGTCACAAATTCCTGATGCAGGGAGATTCCTGGTTTTCGATCGGCGCCCTTCCTCCCGATGCCCTGACTACCAACATGCCGCAGCACATGGCGTTCAACTTTTCCGCTTGTGCGGTCAATTACGCCCAGCCTGGAGCAGAGCTCGGCCAGATCGTCAACGTGGCGCCGTCGTCGCAATGGGTATTTGATCCTGCATTCGAGGCAGCTCTGACCGGGCCGCTCTCGGAGAAGTGGGACGCCATCCTCCTCTCAGCTGGCGGCAATGACCTTATCGCGGCGCTTGGCACGCCGCCTGAGGATGCGAAGGGCAACCAGGTTCCTCGAAATCGTCGAATATTGTTGCTCCCTGCTGAATGGGGATCACAGGCTGACGCCTCGCGCTATGTCTCCGACAGCGGGTGGGCCGCATTCGAGATCTATCTGCAAGGGGTGTTCCAGAACCTGGTCGACTGGCGCGATGGTCCGCGAAGCAAGTCCCAATCCGCTCCGATCGTTCTGCATAGCTATTGCTACGCTCGGCCACGGCCAGCAGGCACGGGCGGAGTACCCGGCGCGTGGCTTACCGGTCCGTGGCTATCACGCGCTCTTGACACGTACTCGATCCCCGACGCCGGTGGTGCGTGGCGGGAGCTCAGCGACTACCTCTTTGATCGATTCTTCGCCTTGCTGACGCGTATCAGTGCCAATCATCCCAAGATCTACCTGACTGACCTTCGAACTGGATTGACGCCAGCAGCGCCAGGCACGACGGGGGTGAGCGGCGATTGGGCTAACGAGATCCACCCAACCACAGGCGGCTACAAGAAGTTGGCACCGATCTATTGCGCGACAGTTGAAGAGGCGTTGGCTAACAATCAGCTGCGGACAGAGCTGATCGATGCTGTCCGACTCGGCAAACGAGTGGTCCGCAAGCGCAAGGGCACGTCGCAAATTGCTCCTATCCCCCTGAAGCCGTCTAGCCGGCAGTCGCAGGTGTCGCTACGACCAGTGTAGCGGCAGTACGCGACTGGCGGCGTGGCGCGGCACCATTCGCTGGATGCGGATGATCGCATACACGCGCCTCGCTCCAGGCCATGCATGGTGTGCAAATGTCTGCAGTGCCGCCAGCGCGTCCTTTGCTTGGATGGCCACGGCCTGTTTCGCTTCCATAGACAAGCAATCTCTTTCCTCTAGCGGACCGATCGGAACATAGGTGAAAGACGCGGCTGCCCTGAAGTTCACACGGAGAAGATGAAATGAGCCTATTTGACGAAGTATTAGGCGGTATCGGGCATATCCCATTCCTTGGCGATCAGTTGAATCGGATTGCCATCAACCATATCGCAACGCGAACCACACCACGTCCACGGCCATTCAGCCTCTGGTCCCCCGTTCCTTCGCCACCGTCGCCGGCAATCGGATCCGTGAGCGAATACACGTCTTGGCCCGGACTGACGGATCGCCGATTCTCGGGACGGCATTTGCCCGTCGCTTCCCCTGAGTATCTAGCCAAGCTTCAGACGCCCGTGGAGAGCTTAATACCGTTGTTCAAGCGCAGTAGTTCCATGAAAGAGGATCGCTCGAGTGTACTTTTCATGTTCTTCGCCCAGTGGTTCACCGACAGCGTGCTGCGTGTAGATCCAACGGACCGCCGGCGTAACACGTCGAATCACGATATCGACCTGTGCCAGATTTACGGCCTGTCTGAAGCGACGGCGAGCATCCTTCGTAGCCACGAGGGCGGCAGACTGCGATGCCGTGATATTGACGGGGAGAGCTTTCTTGATTATCTCTACGTTCAAGGCGATCCCGACAGCCCACTGACACCAAAGCCTGAGTATGCCGGCCTACCGTATATAGAGATCCTGGACTCTATCTTTCAGAACGATGAGCGTAGGCGAAAGGCGTATGCCACTGGACTGGAGCGTGGAAACTCCACAATCGGATATGCGGCGATTAGCACGATATTCATGCGTGAACATAATCGCATCTGCGCTGGGTTGGCTGCAAGTAATCCGGGTTGGGGTGATGAGAGGCTGTTCCAAACGGCACGAATGATAAATATCGTCCTCCTGATGAAGGTTGTGGTGGAGGACTACATAAATCACATTGCTGGAAATAATATATTCAAGCTGGATCCGAATTTCGCGGAAGACCAGAGTTGGTATCGTACCAACTGGATCGCTATCGAGTTTGACTTGCTCTATCGGTGGCATTCTCTCGTCCCGGATGCTATCCAGGTCGCCGGACAGACTGTGGTCGCCGGCGATTTTCGCAACAACAATGAACTGCTCGAGCACGTTGGTATCGCTCAGGTATTGACGAGCGCATCCAACCAACGCGCTGGCCGTATTGGTCTCTTTAATTCGCCATCCTTTTTGTTGCAGGCTGAAACCGCCAGCCTCACCATGTCTCGAGCATTTAAACTGCAGTCTTACAATGATTACCGAGAACAGTTTGGGCTGAACCGGCTGTCGAAATTCAGTGATCTAACGAAGGATGACACTGCTATTGCTTCGATCAAGCAGTGCTATGGCTCGATTGATGATGTCGAGTTCTTGGTGGGGATAATGGCCGAGGATCGAACTGGCGGCGCGCTGTTCGGCGACTTGCTCAACACCATGGTCGCATACGACGCTTTCACGCAGATTTTCACAAATCCATTGCTGTCCAGAAACGTGTTCGGTCCGCAAACGTTCAGCGAGTATGGAATGGATGTCATCGAATCGACACGCTCGATTCGGGACATTGCGAAGCGAAATATCGTTGGGGACGTCACTGCGAATCTTGGGGCCTGATCGGTGATCCTGGGGAATAGATCAACGTCATAGAATTACTTCTATTGCCCCGAGAAACAGGCAGAGCAAAGTAGATTTGGTGAGTGCCCAGGTACAGCTGACTCTGCTGTGCCGCGAGCACTCAATGCTACCTTCTGAGAAAGGGGCAGCTAGATTATAGGGAGGGGATTAGAATGGGTGATGTAACTGGGAAGGTGATCGCGGATGTGACTCTTAGGGATGCATTCGATATTTATCAAAAACAGAGCGAGAGTCTACATAAACTCTGGGGGTATTTTCAAATAGTATCAATCGCAGTTCTGGGTTATACGATTAACTCAGGGAGAAATAACTGGACGCTGCTGACATATTTTATTGTTGCGGTCAGTTATTTGTTTTTCTCTATTTGCAATCTTTGGGTGATTCGTTTGTCTCAGCTTGAGTTAAATAAGCTTGCGGAGGCAGTTGAGATGGCTTCTAACCAATCTGGCCCGATTGGACGAAAGTTACTCGTGAAGCCGATATCGCCGAATAGAGTTAGTATTTTCCATTTTACGGCAATGGCTGTAGTGCTAGCCGCGATTGGGGCCGCTTGGATCAATGACAATGGTTTAGTCGGTGGCAACCACTCCAAGCTGCAAGCAAGCTCGCCTGCGGCTCGTTGATGGGGAGCCACGCGCCTGGTGGCCCGCGGCTGTCTGCGGCTAGGCCAATCCGCGACTGTGGTACGGGTTGTCGCAGTGAGCGCGGCTCTGTCCCGCCGCCGGCGTGGTGCGGCGGCACTTGGGGGTACCTGTCGGTGGAGGCGGCGTGTTGGGCGCCCCAATACCTGGCCAGCTTGCCTGCGACTCGGAGATGTCAAGCTGCAGCTCCTGCGAGGCTGCGACCGGGCATCGGTCACGTGGTGGGGGCGGGATCGTCAATCACGGTGGTGTAGATCGCGGCCACAAGGGCACGTTGTTCGCGGTCGCAGAGCACTGGGTCAGTCTCCAAGCCATGCGGTGCGTGAACGACAATCGTCTCCTCCGCCGCGCGGCACGCATGCAACAGACAATTGAGTCTACCGATTTGGCGGTCGCGAGTTCGTGGATGTGGCCCTTGAGTCCTGGGCCATAGGCAAGCGGGCGCAAGAGACGGTCGGGGAGTTCTTCGACCGGCTGTTGAAGACGCACCACGTGCTGTGACCACGAGCGGCAGGAAAGGAATCGCGCCGGCCGGGCCTTGGGCGCGGCCTTGAACGAGGGGCGTCGGGCGGGACCAAGAATCCATGCCATGAGGCATGCGTCATGGAGTCCCCAATGTCCCTACAAACCTTACCGATCTCGCGGATCGTGCAGGGCAAGAATCCGCGCGAATACTTCGATCCCGACGAGATGGCCGAACTCGAAGAAGGCATCCGCGTCTTCGGCGTGATCGAGCCCATCATTGTCCGCCCCATACCCAATTCCGACCAGTTTGGATCATCGCCGGCGAGCGTCGCTGGCGGGCCGCCAAGAACGTCTTCGGCGACAGCTACGACATGCCGGTGACTATCAAGGACGTGAATGACGCCTGCGCAGAGGCGATGGCCGTCATCGAGAACTACCACCGGGCGGGCCATGTCCGCCGCAGAAGAAGCCCGTGCCGCCCAGCGCCACCCACTTCGACGAACTGATGATGAAGGAAGTCGAAACCCGGGAGCAGGCGCTGCGTGACGAGTATCCGGTGATCCGAATCGTCAAGCCGTCGGACGGCTTTACCCCGCTGACGGTGACGGCGGTCGGCGAATTGGGTGTCGGTGCCGAGCAGTACGGCGCGTGCAAGGGCTGCCAGTCCTTCGGTTGCGCCGTGTCGGCGATGCCGGGATCGTATGGTCGCGTGACGCCATCCTTGTGCTTCGACGCCGCCTGCAACAGCCAGAAGGTGGCGCAGTGGAGCAAGGTCCGGCGCGCCGCGCAGGAAACGCTGGCCGTCGCTGGGCAGATCGGCCGTCCCAAGACGAAGTGCGTTTCCTCGGGCGAAGCCCCGAACCGGGCCGGGGCACGGCAAGCCAAGCGCCAGCCGCTATCCAAGCCCTTGAACCAGACTCCGCAACGCGTCAACGACCATCGCATCGCCCAGTGGCAAAAATGGACGGCGCACGCACTCATGACGCAGCCGGAGCGCAATCGGCGCGTGCTGATCGCGCTGGCGCGCTCCGGGCGCACGGGCGACGCGCGTGTCCCCGAGTTCGCTCAGGCCGCGCAGAAGATTGTCGGCAGATGGGTGGTGGAGGACATGGAACTCGCATCCTGCCTGCGTCACGCGGACGCCATCGACATCGGTCTGCTGGACAAGCTGGCACTGGCGGTGTCTGGCGCGAACCACCGGGCACTTCGCAAATATTCTGCTTTCTTCATGGCAAATATGAAACGTGGGTCTGTGATTTATCCATCGCTATTCTCCGACCTGGGTACTAGCGTTGCGAGGTACTGAGTACCTTGCCCGGGTTCATCAGGACCTGCGGGTCGAGCGCCTTCTTGATGCGGTGCATGACAGCCATTTCAACCGCTGTCTTGTAGTGCTGCAGATCCCCGCGCTTTAGCTGGCCGACGCCATGTTCTGCGCTGATGCTCCCCCTCAACGCCACAGTTGCATCGTGGATGATCTTGTTGATTGACTCAGTCTTAGCCTGCCAGTCTTTCGAACCAACGCCGTTGGGTGCGCTGACGTTGAAGTGCAAGTTCCCATCCCCAAGGTGGCCGTAGACGATGGGTCGTACGCCAGGAAACGCCTTCTCAAGCTCCGGAATGATTCCCTCGACAAACGCGGGAATCCTCGAGATAGGCAGGGCGACATCGTGCTTGATGTTGCCACCGTCCATCTGCTGCGCGTGCGTTACATTCTCGCGAAGGTCCCAAAGAACCTTGCTCTGCGCCACGCTGGTCGCGAGCGCGACGTCGCCAATGGTTCCTTGCTCAAGGCATGCCATTAGCGCAGCTTGCATCGCCTCACTCAAGGCGCTGTCATCGCCGCCGTCGGCTGCCTTCATCAAAAGGTACCAGGCGCAATCTTCCTCGAGCAGCTTGGGGTCTCCGGAAAGTACTGGTGAACCAATTTGAGGGCGGGATGAGAGATGAGCTCGAAGGTGGTGAATCGGTCGCCCATGGATGCGCGCATGGCATCCAGAACGCTGATCGCGTCCTCGAGTGATTTCACTCCTGCGAATGCTGAGGTCTCTGCCGTTGGCTGCGGGAACAGCTTGAGCGTGGCTGCAGTGATGATACCGAGCGTACCTTCCGACCCGATGAAGAGCTGCTTCAGGTCGTATCCGGTATTGTCCTTCCTAAGCGCGCGGAGAAGGTCCAGGACTTCACCGTCCGGGAGCACCACTTCCAGGCCAAGAACCAACTCCCGCATATTGCCGTAGCGCAGGACCTGCATCCCGCCTGCGTTGGTCGCGAGATTACCGCCAATCTGACATGAGCCTTCGGCGCCTAACGACAGCGGGAAGAGACGTCCCGCAGCGGCGGCCAACTCCTGGAGTCGCTGCAGGATGTAGCCGGCTTCGACTGTAACGGTGTTGTTCCTCACGTCCAGTTCGCGTAGCTTGTTCATTCGCCCAAGCTGCAGTACCACCTGCGTACCTGAGGTTGTTGGGACGGAGGCTCCGCAGAGACCGGTGTTTCCGCCTTGCGGCACGATCGCTACACAGGTGCTCGCTGCGAGTCGGACAATAGCCTGTACTTCAGCAGTCGTTGCGGGCCGCAGTACGGCAAGTGCAGACCCTCGGAATTTGCCCCGCCAGTCTTTCACGAAAGAACTGAGGTCTTCGCCGCGGTCTTCCGTCAGCACATTCGCATCGCCGATTAGCGAGCGAGCCCCGGCCAGCCAAGCTTGAGCGTCGAACGTCACGATGTCAATCCTCAATAGCTGTTGGTGAGCGGAGTGCCCGCAGGCTGTCCGGCGCCACGGAAGCGCATTGCGGCGGCATCAAGTCCATTTCGCAGCATGATGGTATCGAGGGCCACCGCGACAAACTGTGCGCCGAGTTCAAGGCACTCTCGTGCGCGAGGTTCGTCGACCATGAGAATGCCTGGCGCTTTGCCACACGCGCGAATGCGACAAATTGCGTCGTCGATGGTCTTGCTTACTTCGGGATGATTGGCCTTGCCGGGGTAGCCGAGGCTGGCGGAGAGATCTGCGGGGCCGATAAAGATGCCGTCAATCCCTTCGATAGCTGCGATGGCCTCAATCTGGTCCAATGCCTCAGCCGTTTCCACCTGGACGAGAACGCAGAGTTCTTCCGCTGCGCGTGCCACATAGTCCGTCGTGCGACCGAAGTTGGCGGCGCGGGTGGATCCGCCCATGCCACGAATGCCGGCGCCTGGGTAGCGTGTTGCCTGAACAGCAGCTTGGGCTTCTTTGGCGTTTTGAACGAAAGGTAACAGGAGAGTTTGTGCGCCGATGTCCAGATACCGCTTTATCTGGACCGAGTCGTTCCATGCCGGGCGTACCACCGGATGCGTGGGGAGCATGCCTTGAGCCGGTTGGGCAGCGGCAGTGGCTTGCAACTGACTCAACATGAGCGGAACGTCTGTGGGAGTGTGCTCGGTGTCCAGCAACATCCAGTCGTAGCCGGCGCCGGCAATGAGTTCAGAAACGTAGGGCGACGGAATGGTAGACCAAATGCCAACCTGGGCGCGCCCTTCTTGCAAAGCGCGTTTGAAATGATTGGTAGGAAGCATGTCTATGACTTAGTTTGTTCGAATGTTGGCGCTTTTGACAATAGGCATCCAACGATCGACCTCGGTCGAAATGAAAGTAGCGGCTTGCTCTGGCGTGCCCGGCGTCGGTGTGCTGTTGATTTTGGTGAGTTGGGCGATGACGTCTGACTGCCTCAGGATTTCCTGGCAAGCTTTGTTCAGTCGCTGAACAATCTCCGCAGGCATTCCCGGCGGGCCTTCCAGGCTAGTCCACGAGTAGTTGACGATGCGCGGCTGACCAGCCTCCGCCATCGTTGGAGTATTCGGCAGCGACTCCAGTCTCTGCGAGCCCGCGACAGCGAGAGCTTTCAGTTTTCCGCCTTGTACAAAAGTAACGGCCGATGTGGCTGGCACGAACAAAAGGTCCAACTGCCCACCGATCAAGTCCGTCATAGCGGGAACGTCTCCCTTGTAGGGCACCGAGTTCAACGTGATTCCGGCCGTCTGTTTGAACAACTCCGTCGTCATGTGGCTTGAGGAACCGATTCCCGTAAGCGCGACGTTTAGGGAGTTAGGGCGAGATTTGGCAAGCGCGATCAGCTCTGCCACGCTGTTGACCTTGAGCTGAGGTGCCGCCACTAGTAGCATTGGAGCCCTGCTCAGCAATGCAATATGAGTGAAGTCCTTTCGAGCGTCGTAGCGGACGTTCGAGTTCACCAACTGGTTAATCGCATGAGTGCCAGGGCCGCCGATTACCAGCGTGTAACCGTCCGGGGCTGCGCGAGTCACAGTATCCGAGGCGAGCGAACCGTTCACGCCTGGGCGGTTTTCTACGACGAACGGCTGGCCGAGCGACTTGCTGAGCTGGTTCGCAATCAATCTGCCAACGACGTCAGTCTGTCCGCCGGGGGGGAACGGGACGACCACCGACACCGGCCGAGAGGGGTAGTTGTCAGCGAAAGCGCTACCAATGGGAGCAATCAGGCTGGCCGCCAGGCAGAGCAGAATGGTGCGGCGGGATGCTAGGTGTGACCTATGGTGCATTGTTTTTGTCTCCTCCAATGATTGCGCAATCATAGACCCGCAACCAATTGAGAAAGCCATGCTTGGGATGGAATTCTGATGATATTTTGTGTTGCCTACATGATTGCCGTAACATTGCAATCATTTTGATGCGGATGGCGCGAAGATGGGCTCCCGAAAAGCTAGCGTAGCTCCCACGCTGAAGGACCTTGCTCGCCTGGCCAGCGTTTCTCCGATGACCGCATCGCGCGCGTTGCATAGGCCAGATTTGGTGGCGGAGGAGACGCGGCTTCGTGTGGAAGCCGCGGTGGAGCAGACGGGATACGTGCCCAATTCGCTGGCGGGGGGACTAACGTCGCGACAGACGCGTCTGGTTGCTGCGATCGTGCCTTCCGTTGGCCACTCGCTGTTCTCGGACATGCTCGATGAGCTGGTGGGGGTGCTCGAAGCAGAGCGCTACGAGACTACGCTAGGAATCTCGCGATATGACCCGACACGCGAGGAGCGTTGGCTTGCCACGATGCTCAGCAGACGTCCCGATGGTGTCGTGCTTACTGGCATCGAGCATACCGCGCGCAGCAGACGCCTGTTGCTTAATGCGTGCATTCCCATCGTGGAGCTATGGGACTACACGCCTCATCCGCTGGATGTCGTTGTTGGTTTCTCTCAGGAGGACGCCGGGCGGGCAGCCTATCGGCATTTGAAGGCTTGCGGCTACCGAAAGCCTGCCCTTTTGCGCTCAGATGATGGTCGGGCAGGGCGCCGCGCACTTGGGTTCAAACGCGCAGCTCAGGAGGACGGAGCACCGGAACCTGTGGAGATCGTATTCCCCGAATCGAATCCTCAGGCCGGCCGCGGCCGGGAAGTCATGAGGGAGTTGCTGCACCGCGCGCCGACGACCGATGCGGTCTTTTGTAGCTCAGACTCGCTGGCATTGGGTGCGTTGGCTCACGCGCATGCTATCGGCCTGAACGTTCCCGAGCAACTTGGTGTCATGGGCTTTGGGAATCAAGCGTTGGCCATGGATGCAGTGCCGACACTATCAACGTTAGCAGTCGACGGGACGCGAATTGGCAACCAGGCGGGACGTGCGCTTCTGGCGCGTATGCGGGGAGACACAGCTTCCGTGGCGCTAGACGTTGGATTCGAGACTATCGCTCGGGAGAGCACGCGCAGGAATGGGTAAGAGGTTGCTCGTTAATCGCTATCTAAATCCTCGTCACTGCTGCAGTATGCCCACGAGCAAGCTGAGACAGAAAAAACCCCAGATCGCTCGCGCGAAATGGGGCTTGGGAGGTCGTAGTGGTCTCCGGACGGGCCGGCAACTCACTTCGGACACGAAAGTCGTGCAGTTTTCTTACTTGGCCGTCGGCATTGCAAATTCGGCCCCGCGTGCCGTGTCATTGGGCCAGCGTTGCATGACGCTCTTCTGTCGGGTGTAGAAGCGAACTCCCTCTTCGCCGTAGGCGTGCATGTCGCCGAACAGCGAACGCTTCCAACCGCCGAATCCGTGCCAGGCCATCGGCACAGGGATGGGCACATTGATGCCGACCATACCGACTTCAATTCGACGGGCGAATTCGCGGGCGATCTGGCCATCACGGGTGTAGCAGGCTACGCCGTTGCCAAACTCGTGGTCGTTGACGAGCTTCACGGCGTGGGTGAAGTCATCGACTCGTACGCAGGCAAGCACCGGACCAAAGATCTCTTCCTTATAGATGCGCATCTCGGGGGTCACATTGTCGAACAACGTACCGCCGGTGAAGAAGCCTTTGTCATGACCAGGTACCTTGTAGTTCCGGCCGTCCACGAGGAGCCTCGCCCCTTCTTCAACGCCAGTGGCGATGTGGTTCTCGATGCGCTCCAGAGCTTGCTTCGTTACGACCGGTCCCATTTCGGCATCTGCTTCCATGCCATTCTTGATGACGAGTTCGCGGGCACGGGCCTCCAGCTTCGGGATGATCTTGTCAGCGACGTCACCGACCAGAACCGCAACGGAAATGGCCATACAACGCTCGCCGGCCGATCCATAAGCCGCGCCAATGAGGCCGTCCACTGCCTGATCGATGTCCGCGTCGGGCATGACGACCATGTGGTTCTTGGCGCCGCCCAGCGCTTGAACGCGCTTGCCCAGCTTCGCGCCCGTCTCATAGATGTAGTTGGCGATGGGAGTGGAGCCAACGAAGCTAACGGCCTTAACGTTGTCGTGGTGCAGCAATGCGTCGACAACCGTCTTGTCGCCTTGAACAACGTTGAAGACACCGTCAGGTAGCCCAGCTTGCTTGAGCAGGCGTGCCATGAACAGCGAGGCCGACGGGTCGCGCTCGCTGGGCTTCAGGATGAAGCTATTGCCAGCGGCGATGGCCACCGGAAACATCCAGCAGGGCACCATGCAAGGGAAGTTGAACGGTGTAATGCCTGCGACCACACCCAACGGCTGACGCAGCGTCCAGTTGTCCATGCCCGTCGAGACCTGGTCGGTGAAGTCTCCCTTGAGCAGCTGGGGAATGCCGCAGGCGAACTCGATGATATCGATGCCGCGGCTAACTTCGCCCGCAGCGTCGCTCAGGACTTTGCCGTGTTCGGCGGTGATGATGGATGCCAGCTCATCCTTGTGCTTGTTCATCAGTTCGAGGAACTTGAGCATGACGCGCGCGCGACGGATTGGCGGCGTGTCGGCCCACTTTGGAAATGCTGCCTTCGCGCTGGCGACAGCCGCGCCTACATCTTCCACGGTACCCAGGCGGACCTGGCGTGCGACAGCGCCGGTGGCCGGGTTGAAAACGTCCTGCAAACGCGTACCGGTGCCGCTGTACTGCTCACCAGAAATGTAGTGGATGACTTCGGCGGAATCGGTGTAAGGCGCGATCACTGGTATCTCCTGTTCGTTGTGCGTCTATACGGAGAACGCAGTATATGTGTGGGCGATCTAGCGAGGTAGCCGTCCTTTTCTAAACATATTGTTCAGGAATCTGTACTGGTACCATGCTGTAGATGCGAATTATTAACTTTCGGCGGAGAGGGGGGCGAGAATGCGGCAAGGCAACGTGGAAGAGCTTTGGGAGCACTTGCACTGGCTCGTTGTGCTGGATCAGCAAGGTAGCTTCAGCAAGGCGGCCGCCCGGCTGGGCGTGAGCAAAGCCTCAATGAGCCAACACATTTCGGACCTGGAAAAGTCCACAGGCGTCATGCTAGTCCAGCGCACGACGAGGAGTGCGACGCTTACGGCAGCAGGACGCGAGCTAGTCGATTCGATGCGCGGTGCCTTCGACCAAATTGCGACGAGCTTTGCAAATGTCCGGGATTTGGCCGGGGCACCCAGGGGGCTGCTCCGTGTGACGGCACCTGTTGCGTTTGCTCGGCAGCAGCTCGTTCCGGAACTACCAACCTTCCTGCGGCGGTATCCGGATATCCGGGTCGAACTGGACATGTCCGACAGAATTCGGCCGCTTGCTCAGGAAGGGTTCGACTTAGCTGTACGCCATACCGCGGCACCACCGGAGACCCACGTTGCGTGGACCTTGGCATCGACGCGAACAGTGCTTGCAGCGAGCCGGTCCTATCTGCGCTTAAAAGGGATGCCGGAATCTCCTGCGGATCTTGCTCAACATGCCTGCCTGCACTACCCGCGCGCGCAAGGCACAACTACATGGAGTTTTGTATCGGCTGACGTCAAGCACTCTGACCCCGTGACTGTGCCAGTCTCCGGGCAGCTGGCGGTCAACAACAGCGAGGCGTTGCGTGACGCTGCGATCTCGAGCCTTGGGATTGCGCTGCTGCCGGACTTCAGCGCCCAGTCTGCCCTTCAGAGCGGCCGGCTAGTTGAGGTCTTGCCGGAGTGGCGCTCTATCGGGGTCTTCGGAGAATGGTTGTACGCGATTCGGCCCTACGCAGCCCACGCGTCGCGCGTGTCTCAAGTATTCGTTGACTTCTTACGCGAAGCATACGCCGAGGGCTTCGCGCCACGAAAACCTGACTAGTCCAACAGACCGACGGCTTGAGCTCGAAGAGTCGAGTGCGCGACCCGACTCGGTGGCGCTGGTGCCCCCTTGTCCCCGAGGTTGGAGAAAACGCCGTCAGGTGAGTATTTTGTCGTCTGGCTGCGTGAACGCATCGACGCCAAGGCGCTGGTGAATGCAGTTGCCGATGCCGTTTGTCTGGTCAGTCCTGGATGTTCCAGCGGCACGCCCGGGAATACCCCACGACTGCTTCCCTTGCGCAGGCAGGAGGACCACGTCGCCGATTGGCAATGGGTGCAGAAGCGGATCGAGAGATTGCAATTGCACCGCAAGCAGCATTCCAGCCCGAATATCTGGACATGCGAGGTAATTGGGCCAAGGAAGTCGCGGAAGCTTCACAGCGACCTGCTGGAAGACACGTGAATTCTGTTCTCCGACATGCCAGCAAACAATCCCTACTTGTCGTTTTCCCACCCTTTCGGTCTTGTGCAGGGGGCTCCGCGGATGGATTGGCCCGCAACAGTCTGCGTGTGACTGGATTGGGGCCGACGAACATCTAACGGCGCAACTTCATGCCGGCTGGCGCTGGCCGCGAGGCGGCACCACGTAGGTCAACCGCTTACGGTGGACCGCGATGGAGATGAGCCACCACAGAATGCAACGGTGTTACGTAGCGAGTTTCTTCGTGCGACCGCCGTGCAGAGTCGGCTGTGCTTCCGCGGGGATGGGCTGACGCGGATTGCGTCTGTTGATCGATGTTGCGCTCGCAACAACCACGATAGCCACGCCACGTGACGATCAGGTGGCACCAGATCCCTGGGAACACTACGACGCATCGCCTTGGGGAAAACCCCTCTATGACGATGTTTTGCCCATGCTAGACTAAGTCCACAATACAAACAACCAGTCCACAATATGGACTTAAGACATGCCTATCGAGCAACCTGAAGCGCAACCGCTGATGCCATATCAGTACCCCAACCCTGCGGAGGCATCGCCCGAAATTGTTATTCCCAACGCTATTCCTGCTGACGAGAGGCTATGGGTGCCCCAGGCCGAAAACGTGTGGTTTAGGCCGCTGTGCCTGAATGCAAGCCAGGGCTACTGGATGAACCTGCTGCGTGTGCGCAAGTCGGGTGTGCTGAGTCGCCACCGACACCCACAAGCAGTGCATGGCTTCGTGCTTAAAGGCCGTTGGCGCTATTTGGAGCACGACTGGGAAGCAACCGAAGGAAGCTACGTATTCGAGCCTCCGGGCGAAACCCACACACTCTATGTGCCGCCTGACGTAGAGGAAATGATTACCTTTTTCCAAGTCAACGGGATCATGTATTACACCGATCCTTGGGGAAATGGTAACGGTTACGAGGATGTATTCACGAAGATTGAAATGTGCAAGAAGCACTTTACTGAGGTTGGCCTGGGCGAAGACTATGTCACGCAATTCATTCGATAAAGCCGCAAGCGCGGCTAGTTACGATTTCTCCGGGCTTGTGGCGGTTGTTACCGGCGGCGGGCAAGGCATTGGCGCCGCAATTGCCCGCCAGCTGACGGCTCACGGAGCTACTGTCGCAGTCTGGGATTTGGCCCCGCAGGATACGGGGCACCAGTGGCGTGTGGACGTTTCGGATGTCGATAGCGTGAATCAAGCCTGTCAGCAAACTCTCTCGCAATTGGGACGTGTCGACATATTGGTTAACAGCGCAGGCTACGCTGGCCCAACTCAGCCGTTGGAGACATACGATCCTGCCGTTTGGGAGCGTATTGTCTACGTAAATCTAGTTGGCACCTTCAACACCTGCCGTGCAGTTGTCCCTGCGATGCGTCGCGTAGGCTCAGGCCGCATCGTCAACATTGCCTCGCTGGCGGGCAAGGAGGGAACGCCGAATGCATCTGCCTATAGCGCGGCCAAAGCAGGAGTCATGGCACTGACCAAGTCACTTGGCAAGGAGCTGGCCGAAACCGACATTCGTGTCAATGCAGTGGCACCTGCTGCAATCCGGACGACGCTGTTAGAGCAAATGTCCCCGGCGCATGTGCAAACTATGATCGACAAGAGTCCGATGCGGAGATTAGGTGAGTGTGAAGAGGTTGCCGAAATCGTGACGTGGCTATGTTCTGGGTCGTGCACTTTCAATACTGGGGCGGTGTTTGATCTGTCTGGCGGGCGCTCAACCTACTGATATCCTCGAACGGTGAAAATAATAATATAGCTGCTTTCTATAAAGGCGGGGAGACGAACCATGATATGTCGAAATTATTCCAACCAGATGATGAGCATGTATTCGGCCGCTAATGCCGATGAATGTCCCGCTGGCGTTGCGTCAACGTAGAGCACACAGGAAATCCACCTTTAAGCAGAACTGAACTTTACGAGCCGCCATTCTTAAAAAAGCTGATCCACGACGCTTTTCGCGGGCGTGTATAGCAGAAAACCGAATGTAGTTCCGGTTATGAGCAATGCACTTGCGGAAGGCCGTTAAGGCCGTGCTGGAGAAGTCCGCTATATGTTTTTTGTAGGCAATAGACCAATTGAACAATGATCTGAGGCCCCCATCAGAGAATGAATTACGAATTCGATTTCAGTTTTCTCATAACGCACTGGCGAACACTGGTCGACGGCATGCTGCTGACCCTGCGCATGTCTTTTGCCACTATCGTGCTCGGCTTCATCCTTGGTGTGGCGCTCGCTGTGGCTCGCACGCAGGGGGGGCCCATATTGCGCAAGGCCGTGGGCTTCTATGTGGAAGTGCTTCGCAACACGCCACTGGTGATCCAAGCCTTCTGGCTGTTCTTTGGTCTTGCAGCGGTGCAAGTGCGAGTGCCTGCGCTTACGGCGGCCGTTGTCGCGCTGACCATTAACGTCGCCGCCTATGCAGCCGAGATTGTGCGGGCAGGGATCGAGTCGATTCCGCGCGGCCAATTGGAGGCCGCATCCTGCCTGGGCATGTCGCGCTGGAAGATGCTGCGCTTGGTTGTGCTGCCGCAGGCGGTGGAGCGTATGTACCCCGCGCTAATCAGCCAGTTCATCCTGATGATGCTGGCCACATCGATTATGTCGCAAATCTCCGCCGAAGAGTTGACAGCCGCGGGCTACAGCATTCAGTCCGAGACCTTTCGTGGCTTCGAGATCTACCTCGTCGCCGCCGCCATCTACCTCGCCATGTCCTGGCTGCTGCGGCTGACGATGGGGGGCTTGGCCAACCTTGCGTTTCCCCGTCGTCGTCGCCTCAGGACGCCGCTGTGAATGCACTCGCGCAAGGAATCAGCATGTTCGGAATCTCGCTAGACCAGATTGGCTTCATTTTCAAAGGTGCAGGCTGGACGATGGTGCTATCCCTCTTGGGTTTCGTCGGCGGCGCGCTTGCAGGACTTCCCCTCGCGTTGACGCTTAGTCGCGGTAATCGCCTAGCTCGCGGCGTTGCAGGCACCTACGTGAAGTTGGTACAAGGCGTGCCGCTGCCGGTGATCATGTTCCTTTCCTATTTCGGCATCAGCATCGCGGGTTTCGAGCTGCCTTCGCTGGTGGCGGCAGGGCTTGCCATGACGGCCTACGCCAGCGCTTACTTAGGCGAAATCTGGAAAGGCAGCATTCAAGCGGTTTCACGCACGCAATGGGAGGCGGCGGAGTGCCTAGCGCTGCGCCCGCTGCAACGAGTGGTTTACGTGATCCTGCCGCAGGCAATACGCATCGCCATCGCACCGACAGTGGGCTTCATGGTGCAGATCGTCAAGAACTCCTCCTATGCGGTGGTCATTGGATTCTTCGATTTGACCTACTCGGCGCGGGTGGTCAACAACTCGACCTTCAAGCCCTTCGTGGTTTTCACACTGGCCGCGTTACTGTACTTCGCGATTTGCTACCCCCTTTCTTCGCTGGCGTACCGGCTCGAAAAACGCATCAATCGGCGCTGACCAAGGTCATCGCAAAGAACAAGGAGATCGCTCCATGAATGACATCGTCCGCTTTCACGAGGTCCGAAAATCGTTCGGCAACGTGGAGATACTCAAGGGAGTGAGCTTTTCGGTCGGCCGCGGCCAAGTGGTCGCGCTGATCGGCCGCAGCGGCTCGGGCAAGACCACGGCCTTGCGCTGCATCAACGGGCTGGAAACTATCCAAGGTGGCGAACTGCAGGTCTGCGGCAGCGACATGCACTCGGGGGCCGTCGACCTCCTGGCGCTGAGGCAGGAGGTTGGTATCGTGTTCCAGAGCTACAACCTCTTTCCCCACCTCACGGTGCTGCAGAACGTAACGCTTGCGCCACGCAAGGTCAAGGGCGTGCCGACCAAGCAGGCCGAAGAACTGGGCATGCAGATGCTGCAAAAGGTGGGGCTGGAGGAGCGAGCCCACTACTACCCGGAGCAACTCTCCGGCGGCCAGCAACAGCGTGTGGCCATCGCCCGATCGCTGGCGATGGAGCCCAAGCTGATGCTGTTCGACGAAGTGACTTCGGCCCTCGACCCGCAGTTGACCGGCGAAGTCCTGCGCGTCATCGAGCAGCTCGCGCAGGACGGCATGACGATGGTTCTGGTTACGCACGAAATGGCCTTTGCGCGCCAAGTAGCTAACCAGATCCTTTTCATGCACCAGGGCGTTGTCTGGGAGCGCGGCAGCGGCGATTTGCTGAGCAGCCCGGCCACGCCGGAATTGCAGCAGTTCGTGGCTAACGGCCTGTGAGCCTGCACAAGCCACTCACCCTTCTCACAAGACCAAGGAGACACGCCAAGTGAAACTTAATCGACGAATTCTCATCGCCGTAGCCGCGCTCTCGCTCGGTGCAGGCGTCAGCGTGGCACACGCTGCTAACGCGCTGGAGACCATCAAACAGCGCCAGAAGATCCTTATCGCTGTGGATATCGGTGCACCGCCCTATGGCATGGTCGATGACCGGGCTAAGCAGGTGGGCTCCGATGTTGAGACGGCCAAGCTGCTCGCGCTGGACATGGGCGTGGCGCTGGAGATCATTCCGGTGACCGGCCCCAACCGAGTGCCGTATTTGCTCACCCGCAAGGCTGACATCGTCATGTCTTCCTTCTCAATCACCGAGGAGCGCAAAAAGGTGGTGGATTACTCCGAGCCCTATGGAGTGGTTCCGATCGTGATCGCTGGTCCGGCTGCCGCGAAAGTCGCGTCCTTCGCCGATCTGGCGGGCAAGAGCGTCGCGGTCACGCGCAGCACCACGAGCGACCAGGAGCTGACCAGAGGCAGCAAGGAGGTTGCTGGAGTCAATATCGTGCGCTACGAAGACGATGCCACCACCAACACGGCCGTAGTCACAGGCCAGCAAGATTTCATCGCGACCCCGCCCAGCGTGGTTGCTGCTTTGAAAAAGGTGAATACGTCGCGCGATCTCGTGATCAAGTTCACCTTGAAAGTCAATCCATATGCTGTCGGTCTGCGCAAGAACGAACCAGAATTGAAAGCTTGGATCGACAACTGGGTCAAGACCAACATCAAGAACGGAAAGTTGAACGAGATATTCGCGCGCTACCACGGCATGCCACTGCCACCGGAAATGCTTCGGTGATCTGCACATACCCACTACAGGAACCCCATGGCCCTCTCCGAAGCACCATCGTCCCCCCGTGTCATCCGGTTGCATCCGCTGGATGACGTCGTCATCGCTCTCGATCAATTGGTAGCAGGCAGCGCTATTCCTTCGGAAGAGGTCACCGTGGCGGGGCTGATTCCTCCCGGTCACAAGATGGCCACGCGCGCCATCGCGTCCGGAGCGCCCGTGCGGCGCTATGGGCAGATCATTGGCTTTGCCAGCAAAGCCATCCAGCCGGGCCAGCACGTGCACACACACAACTTGGCGATGGGCGACTTCACACGCGACTATGCCTTTGGAGAGGAAGCCCAGCCCACCACGCCAGCGACTGCGCCTGCTACCTTCCAAGGCATCGTCCGCCCGGATGGCCGCGTGGCCACGCGCAACTACATCGGCATCCTCACCTCGGTGAACTGCTCGGCCACAGTGGCGCGCGCCATTGCCGACCACTTCCGGCGTGACATCCACCCCGAGGCGCTGGCCGATTTCCCGAACGTGGACGGCGTGGTCGCGCTTACCCACGGCACTGGCTGCGCAATGGATTCTGAAGGCGAGGGCTTGGCTCTACTCCAGCGCACGCTCGGGGGCTATGCCTGCCACCCCAACTTCGCGAGCCTGTTGGTAATTGGCCTTGGCTGCGAAACCAACCAGATTCCCCAACTGCTTGCTACCCAGGGGCTACAGGATGGCGAGCATCTACGCACCTTCACCATCCAGGACACGGGCGGCACCACCAAGACCATTGTGCGCGGCATTGAGCTGATTCGCGAAATGCTGCCCGGCGCCAACGCCGTGCGGCGCGAGCCCGTGCCCGCCAGCCACTTGATCGTAGGCTTGCAGTGTGGGGGCTCCGACGGTTATTCCGGCATTTCGGCCAATCCCGTACTGGGTGCGGCGGTGGATCTGCTGGTCCAGCATGGCGGCACGGCCATTCTCTCGGAGACGCCTGAAATCTACGGCGCCGAGCACTTGCTTACGCGCCGCGCACAAGCCCCCGAAGTCGGCCGGAAGCTGGTCGAGCGTATTCGCTGGTGGGAGGCCTATTGCGCCCGAAACGGTGCAGCACTGAACAACAACCCGTCTTCTGGCAACAAGGCGGGCGGCCTGACCACTGTGCTAGAAAAATCGCTGGGGGGCATCGCCAAGGGCGGCTCCACCAACCTGGTGGAAGTCTACGAGTACGCCCAGCCGGTTCGGGCACATGGGCTGGTGTTTATGGATACGCCCGGCTTTGATCCGATCTCGGCTACCGGCCAGGTGGCGGGTGGCGCGAACCTGATCTGCTTCACCACCGGCCGGGGTTCGGCTTACGGCTGCGCTCCATCGCCGTCCTTCAAGCTGGCGACGAACACGGCACTTTGGGAGCGCCAGTCGGACGACATGGACATGAACTGTGGCGAAGTGCTGGAGGGTCGCCGCACGATTTCCGAACAGGGGGCCGAACTGTTCCAGCGCTTCCTAGACATTGCATCGGGCGAACGCTCGCGCAGCGAATGTCATGGCTATGGTCAGCAGGAGTTTGTGCCCTGGCAGATCAGCGTCCTTGTTTGAGTTTGTCTCACGCACTGAAAAACGGAACTGTTCCACGCACCGACTAACAAGGAGAGGCGAGATGAAGGAAGAGAAACAGAATCCGCGCCACGACAGCACTGCTCTGGTCACGATGGCTGGCACCTTGCTGCGGCGCACCGGCATGCCTGACGAGCGCGCGGACGCCGTCGCTGGCATCTTGGTTGAGGGGGACTTGATGGGCCACGACACGCACGGCCTGCAGTTGCTGCCGACCTACCTGTCCGAAATCGAGAGCGGCAGCATGGCGGTGCAGGGGGACTACGAAGTGCTGAGCGAGCGCGCGGCGGTGGCCACCTGGGACGGCAAGCGGCTACCTGGCCCGTGGCTGACGCTGTGCGCGCTCGATGACGCGATTGCGCGCGCGCGCGACTACGGTACGGGCACGGTGACAATCCGGCGTAGCCATCACATAGCCTGCCTGGCCGCGTACCTTGAGCGCGCCGCCAGCGCCGGCTACGTGATGCTGCTGTTCTCGTCGGCACCGGAGGCTGCGTCGGTGGCGCCGTTCGGTGGCACGCGGCCCGTATTTTCCCCCAGTCCGCTGGCAGTGGGTTTTCCCACCCCGCGGGGCCCGGTGCTGATCGACGTCTCGACGTCGATCACCACCAACGGGATGACCGGCCGCCTCTATCGCGAGGGACGGCGGCTGCCTCACCCCTGGCTCATCGACGAGCATGGCAACCCCAGTGACGACCCGGCCGTCCTGTTTCCGCCTCACGCCGGCTCGATCCTGCCGCTAGGCGGCTTGGATGTTGGCCACAAGGGCTTTGCGCTGTCGCTGATGGTAGAGGTGCTCACCGCGGGGTTGAGCGGCCACGGTCGCGATGACCCTGGGGAGAAATGGGGCAACACGGTTTTTCTGCAGGTGCTCGATCCCGATGCCTTCGCAGGCAGCGCAGCCTTTGCGCACCAGATGGGCTGGATCGCGGATGCCTGCGTGGACAATCCTCCGCGTCCGGGCATCGATGCCGTGCGTCTGCCAGGGCAAGGGGCGCTGGCGTGCAAGGCCAGACAGTTGCGCGAAGGGGTAGTACTGAACCCCGGGATCATGCCGCAACTGATGCCGTGGCTGGAGAAGTTCGGCGTTGCGGCACCCGCACTCCTGGTGGGCTGAAGCGGCGCCCGCTCGGTTCCCTGCGGTGCCTTGCGCCGTCTCGATTGCCGAGCAGCCTCGCTATGCCGGAATCGCGGCAACTCATGGCCAACGGCCTGAGAGCGCAGTTCAATGAATGGAATAGTCCATAGACCAACAGAAGGAGACATCATGTTGATTCAAGCTTTGCGCTGTCGCGCATTCAGGCGGACCTTGGCCGGTGTTGTTGCGTTGGTCGCATCCGGAGGCACTGCCAGTGCGGCGGATTTTCCCAATCACCCGGTGGAACTGATCGTGCCGTTCCAGGCTGGCGGTGGCACCGACAGCGTGGCCCGTGCGTTCTCGGATTCGGCGCGCAAGCACATGCCGCAAAGTGTGGTGGTAATGAACAAACCGGGGGCCAGCGGTGCTATCGGCTGGACGGAGATGATCAACGCCAAGCCCGACGGCTACAAGCTGGCCGTGGTGACTGTGGAGCTGGTCACGCTCAAGCCATTAGGCCTGGCCAAGTTCAACCAAGATGATGTGCAGCCCATTATCCAGTTCAATGCGGACCCGGCTGCCATCACGGTGCGCGCTGATGCACCGTGGAACACCATCGAGGAGTTCCTGGCCGTCGCTAAGAACGAGTCCGGCAAGATCGGCATGGGCAATGGTGGCAACGGCGGCATCTGGCACTTTGCTGCGACGGCCTTGGGGCAGAAGACCGGCGTCCAGTTCAACCACATTCCATTCCCGGGCGCGGGGCCGGCTGTGCTGGCGTTGTTGGGCGGACATGTGGACGCGGTGAGTGTGAGCCCCGCCGAGGTGAAGCAGCAGGTCCAAGCCGGCAAGCTCAAGATCTTGGCCGTGATGGCCGATCAACGGCTGAAAAACCTCGACAAGGTGCCCACTCTTAAGGAACGGGGGATCGATCTGAGCATCGGAACGTGGCGTGGAATTGCCGGCCCCAAGAATATGTCGCCAGACGTGGTGAACTACCTCAAGACCATGGCCAAGCGTACGGTGGATGAGCCCGCTTTCCGCGAGGTGCTCGACAAGCAGAACCTGGGCTTTGTCTATGCCGACGAGAAGAGTTTTCGCGAGCAGATGGTCAAGGACAGCGCGTCCTTCACCAAGCTGGCCCAGTCGCTGGGCTTGAAGAGCAACTGACGGGGACATGACGTTATGATGGCCATGGGAGAGACCTATCAGCAGGGCTTGTTCGCAAGCAAGACGGCCTTGGTGGCTGGGGCTACACAGGGGATTGGTGCGGCGATCTCGAACCAGCTTGCGGCGCTTGGTGCTCGCGTGGTGGCGCTGGGCCTGGGGCCGGGAGATGGTACGCTGGAAGCGGCTGTGCAGGTACGCGAGGCCGACGTGACCAGGCAGGAGGATGTCGATCGCGTAGTCGCCGACATTGAATGTCTTGATATCGTGGTCAATTGCGCAGGCATCATCCAGCGCGGCGCGGAACATGATGTCGAGGTGTTTCAGCGAGTGGTGGACGTGAATCTCACGGGTACCATGCGCGTATGCGTGGCTACGCGCGATAAGCTCAAGGCCACCAAGGGCTGCGTTGTGAATATGGCGTCCATGCTGAGCTTCTTTGGCGGTGGCCTGGTACCGGGTTATGCAGCAAGCAAGGGCGGCGTTGCTCAGTTGACCAAGTCGTTGGCGATTGCCTATGCGGCGGACGGCATTCGCGTCAACGCCATCGCACCGGGCTGGATTGGGACACCGCTGACCCAGGCCTTGCAGGATGATGCGGCGCGCTCTGCGCTGATACTCGCTCGCACGCCACTGGGCCGCTGGGGCACGCCGCAGGACGTGGCCCGGGCCGTCGTCTTTCTGTGCACGCCTGCGGCCAGCTTCATGACGGGCGTTATCCTGCCGGTCGACGGGGGTTACATGGTGAGTTGATGGTGTCCCGACGACTGTGCAACGAGATTCTGTGCGATATGCCTCTTTCTCCTGAGCGCCGAGCAGCTAGATCGCGTGAACCCAGGGCTGTCGATGCAACGCGCGAATCACGGTGTTTCTTGATAGTTGCCGAAGGATTTCACTTTCCGCGCGCCACTGAGAAGCTGTGCATTGAAATCTCGCTTGCACGAGCCATTACAAGGAACTGGTGAACGGACTGGGCGTGGTGCTGTTCGCTCGCACGCGCATCATTCGATCGACAATTGCCTGCAGTTCGTTCCTGATGCCGCGAGGTTGCCGTCCAGGTATAGCTTGCGTTCGTGGAATAGCTGGCGGCAGTTCAAGCAGTGCCGGCGCGCCACTATCGACACTGCATGCCCGGCCCGCAGCTCTCGCGCACCTTGGTCATAAACACTGTAGTATACCTGTCAGCTATTGTCAGTGGAGGGCTGTGCCCGGCGATTCAGGGGATTGCTCCGTATGGGTGCCGTCGAAAAAGCGGTATGATTCTCTAGATATCGAGTTTCATTTTATCCGCCATGTCCAGATCGTCGTCGCCTGAGCCACGTGCAGGCTCTCAAATTGCCGGAACCGCCGCATTCTCCAAGTTCATGCACTTATTGCAGCTTGTAGCCGATACGCCCGAGCCATTGACTGTCGCGGAGCTCAGTAAGCTGAGTGGCTATCCACGTCCCACAGTCTATCGCACCGTAGCGGCACTGGTCGCGGAGCGGCTACTGGAAGAGGGTCCTCGAACCGGTCGTCTAGCATTGGGGCCGCGTCTCATTCAATTGGCCAACCGGAGTTGGGGGCGGTCAGAACTGCGGCTGGCGTCGGTAGAAGATCTCAAACGGCTGCGCGACATCACGGGAGAAACAATCCATTTGGCTGTTTTGAATGGTCACCACATGGTATATGTGGAGAAATTGGAAAGCCCAAGCGCCGTACAAATGAGTTCGCGTATCGGCACAAACGTCTCTCTCCACTCAACCGCAGTAGGCAAAGCCTATCTGGCAGCTCTCGAAGAACCAATTTGCGATAAATTGCTGCATGAGTTATCAAGTCCTTTCACGAAATACACGCCTAATACTGTTACTACATTAGCTGAGCTGCGTGCCCAATTGGTTGATGTACGCAGTCGTGGCTGGTCAATTGACGATGAGGAGCAAGAGGCTGGTATTTGCTGTTTTGGTGCAGCCATTTTTGGACGTAATGGCCAACCTATCGCCGCAATCAGTGTGAGCACTCTTCGCTTCCGTCAAAAGGAAGATCCTTTGCATGCCTATGTGCGGCCCTTGCTTGAGACCTGTAAGGTCATCTCACAGCGTATCGCAGAGACACCAGCCTTTTCCGATACGGATTCTTTCTGAGAGTCGCACGGTTATCGTCACTGAAATTCATCTCATCGAAATTGACCATTCAGGCTCGTGTTGCCCAGTGCGTGCAGATTGACCTTCACCCTATGATGTCCACAGGCGCTCGAAATCGTTAATGCGGAAGCGCTCGGTTAGGGCCTCGATAAACAGACGGGCCTTCGCCGGCAGGTGGGTACGCGTCTGGAACGCGATGTTCATGGTCAGGCGGGGCAGTTCCCAGTCGTCCAGGATTGGCACAAGCGTCCCTGCCTGCAGGTCATCATGAACGATGTACTTTGGCTGAACGAGGATACCCATGCCATCGATGGCCGCGCGCCGAACAATCTGACCGTCATTGGCCGACAAGGCCGGCTTGACCTTGACAAGCACGGAACTGCTACCGTGCTTCAGCGCCAGTTCTTCGGGATTCAGCGCATACGTGTAGATCAGCATCTTGTGACCCTTGAGGTCGTCAGGCGAGGTCGGGGTGCCGTACCGCTCGAGGTACCGGGGCGATGCGGCGAAGATGCGACGCGTTTCTGCCAGTCGCCGGATGGTGATGTTGCTGTCCACTTCGAACGGCCGCGTTCGGATCGCCACGTCTACGCCGTTTTCAATGATGTCCAGATAGCGGTTGGCGGAAACGACATCCACTGTGATGTCGGGGTAGCGCGAGGTGAACTCCGGCAGAAGTGGCTCGATATGAAGCATGCAAAAGGAGAGCGAGGCAGAGACCCGGAGCAGGCCAGTTGGATTGACGGCGGCTTCGCTGGCGATTTCTTCGGCCTCGCGCATTTCGGAGAGGATGGATTTGCAGCGCCTGTAGAACTCCTCGCCGATCTCGGTCAGGTATAGCCTGCGGGTCGTGCGCTGTATCAGTTTCACGCCCAAACGCGCCTCGAGTCCGACCAGCAAGCGGCTAGCGGCGGAGGTCGACAGATCCAGTGCTTCAGCCGCTCGGCTGATGTTGCCCAAGTCCGCAACATGCACAAACAG
Source organism: Cupriavidus sp. 96C5-1 (assembly GCF_057798855.1). Classification (NCBI taxonomy): domain Bacteria; kingdom Pseudomonadati; phylum Pseudomonadota; class Betaproteobacteria; order Burkholderiales; family Burkholderiaceae; genus Cupriavidus; species Cupriavidus sp. 96C5-1. The sequence goes on from NZ_JBYOJU010000051.1 coordinate 46,829, forward strand.
ATCGATTTCCCGGAACGGGTCCATGCTTTGCCTCCGATATAAACAATGATCTGGCATAAATGCCGATATTTGTTGCTTAGCGTGCGAATTATCGACGGGAACGAGCAACTTCTGTGACCATGATTTTCCCAACTGGCGCAAAGGACATTTGCTGTGTGCGCATTTTTCACCGTTGACCGCGAATATATACTGCGTTCACGGTCGGAATTTGAACAACACATACAAATATTTTGGAGACAGCATGGACCAGGATGCACATGCCGCACATGCCTTGGTGGCCGCCGAGCTGCCATACTTCGAGGAAGCGGGCTCTGACGCAGTGGTCAATTCGCGGATGGGAGCGCAGGCCGATTCGCGGTTGCGCCAGGTCATGGAAGTGTTCGTCAGGCACCTGCACGCAGCGGTCAAAGAAATTGAACCGACCCATGCCGAATGGCTTGCGGCGATTCAGTTCCTCACCGCGACCGGCCAGATGTGCAACGAGTGGCGCCAAGAATACATCCTGCTGTCCGATGTGCTCGGCGTCTCGATGCTGGTAGACGCCATCAACCATCGTCGACCGAGTGGTGCCACGCCGAACACGATCCTGGGGCCGTTCTATGTGGAGAACTCCCCCAACTATGAACTCGGTCACAACATTTGCCTGGACGGCAAAGGCGAACCGCTGATTGTGTCGGGCCGTGTCGTCGATACGGCGAACAACCCAGTTCCCCACGCGAAGCTCGAAGTCTGGCAGACCAACAACGACGGCTTCTACGATGTCCAGCAGCTTGGAATCCAGCCGGAATCCAATTTGCGCGGCACGTTCACCGCCGATGCCGAAGGCAGTTACTGGTTCCGGTCGGTAAAGCCCCGCCACTATCCGATTCCGTCCGATGGCCCCGTCGGGCAACTGCTGGAGAAGATCGGGCGACATCCCAACCGCGCCGCGCACCTGCATTTCATCGTTTCGGCTCCGGGCTACGAGCCCGTGATCACGCATATCTTCACCCCCGATTGCCCCTATCTGCACCAGGACGCCGTGTTCGGTGTGAAGCGTGAGTTGGTCGCGGATTTCCGGCGGGTCGAGGATCCCGCTGCAGCGGAAAGCGCAGGCCTGACGGCACCGTTCTGGTCGGTTGCATGGGACTTCACCCTGGCGCCACTGGCGCGCTGACCGCGCCTCCGCATTGCCATCGTTTATCCCGGCATCCTGTCACTGGCAACACGCAGCGTGCCGAAGTTGTTGTTTTCTCTTCTGTGAGTCTCTAGACATGAGCGCATCCCAAATCGATCTGCTGGCTGCCTATTGGACCCTAGCTGGCGACGTCTATCCCTGTGCCCCCAGCGAGGTCAGTCCCTACCCACTACAGGACCGCGCGGCAGCTGCTGCAAAGGCGGGCTGGACAGGGCTTGGCCTGGTCCTTAGCGACCTGCAGGCGACCATCGACAAGCAGGGGCTAGCCGGCGTCAGGCATATCCTGGACGACAACGGGATCAAGCATTTCGAGCTTGAGATCCTGGTCGATTGGTACACCGATGACGAGCGGCGGATCAAATCCGACGCCTTCCGCCGCGACGTGATCGAGCTCGGCGGTGCGCTGGGCATGAAGAATCTCAAGATCGGCGCGAGCCATCTCGACCAGAATCCGCCGAGCACGGCAAAGATGGCGGATGAGTTTGCGAAGCTGTGCCAGGACGTTGCCGAAGTCGGTGCGACGGTCTCCCTCGAATTCATGCCATTTTCGCCGATTCGTGGCATTGCCGACTCACTGGCGATCGTCGAAGCCGCCGACCAGCCGAACGGCGGACTGACGGTGGATAACTGGCACGTTTGCCGCGGTGGCGGCTCCTACGAAGACGTTGCGCGGATTCCGGCGCGTTTCCTGAAATCGGTCGAACTCGACGACGCGGTGGACGAGATCCAGGGAACGCTGTTCGATGACACCCGCTTTCAGCGCCGGCTTTGCGGTGAAGGATCGTTCGATCCGCCCGCATTCATCCAGGCCGTACAGGCGGCAGGCTTTGCGGGCCCTTACTACGGCGTGGAGATCATCTCCGAGCATTTCCGCCGCCTGCCGCTCGACGTGATGGCAAAGCGTGCGTTCGATAGCACGATGGCTCAGTTCGAGGCCGCAAAAGCCCGATCGGCCAAGCCGGCAGCCTGATTAGTGACCACCTGACCTGACAGCAACGCTGTGGCGCGGAAGGCGCGCTGCAGTTCATCCTTCCGGAGACAAACATGATCCGAATTGCAGTACTTGGTGCCGGCCGCATCGGCAAGATCCATGCACACAACGTGGCAGCTTGCCCCGATGCCAAGCTCGTCGTCGTGGCGGACCCCTTTGCGGAGGCCGCAAGCAGCCTGGCCGCAAAACTCGGCTGCGAAGCCACGACCGACTGCGACGCGGCTATTGCCCGCAACGACGTCGACGCAATCGTGATCGGCACGCCGACCGATACGCACATCAAGTTCATGCTGCAGGCGGTCGAGCAGGGCAAGGCCGTGCTTTGCGAAAAACCGATCGACCTCGATATGGGCCGCTCGATCGCTGCCGCGCGGGAAGTGGAGCGGCTGAATGGGCGCGTCATGCTGGCCTTCAATCGCCGCTTCGACCCGACCTCGCAGGCCTTCCGCAAAGCGATCGACGCCGGCGAAGTCGGCGAGATCCGCCAGGTCGTTATCTCCAGCCGCGACCCTGGCATGCCGCCGCGCGACTACGTGTTGCACTCCGGTGGCATCTTCCGCGACATGGTGATCCACGACCTGGACCTGGCGCGCTGGTTGCTGGGCGAGGAACCGGTCGAGGTGATGGCGATGGGAAGCCGCCTCGTCGATCGGACCCTGGAAGACGTGGCTGACTACGATACGGTGATGGTCCAGCTGAAGACTGCCTCGGGCAAGCAGTGCCATATCAATTGCTGCCGTGAGGCCGTGTATGGCTATGACCAGCGCTTCGAGGTGTTCGGTGCCAAGGGCATGCTGCTTCAGGACAACTTGCGCGCGTCCACGATCCGCCGCTGGAGCGCGACGACCACCGACGCCCGGGAGCCGCTGCTCAATTTCTTCCTCGAACGCTATGTCGAGGCCTACAAGAACGAGCTGGAAGCATTCGTTGCGGCCGTCGCAGCAAATGCGCCCATGCCGACCACGGTAAACGACGGACTGCAGGCGCTGCGCCTCGCGGACTGCGCGCTCGAATCTGTCCGCACCGGGCAGGTTGTCAAGGTCTGACCAATCGGCTGACCAACCGGGGCGGATAACAGCCCCGCTGAACGGAGGAGACCAATCATGAGAAAGCCCATCAACCACGAAGTACTGGGAGTGGCGTGCCTTGGCATCACCCATCCGCACACCTCGGGCCGGGTGAAGGCGATCCTGCGCCGCAAGGATGCCCGCATGCTGGGCGCCTACGATAACAGTCCGTTGCTGACGCCATTTGCCGAAGCCTTCGGCCTGCAAAGCCGGAGCAAGGAGGAAATCCTCGCAGATCCCGATGTCCACGTTGTTCTGGTCCACTCCAAGAGCGACAAGATGGCGGACCTGACGATCGAGGCGCTGGAAGCCGGCAAGGCGGTGTTGTGCGAGAAGCCGGCGGGACGCAGTGCTGTCGATGCAAAGCGCATCGTCGATGTGGTCGAGCGCACCAGCGGCATGGTGCAGGTCGGGTACTGCTGGCGCTTCGCGCCGTCTGTCGACGCGATGCAGTCGGCGCTGGAGAGCGGCCGCCTTGGTCGGGTGCTCCAGGTCCGTGCGCATGGCGGTTGCTCGCACGACGAAGCGGCGACCAGCCATATGAACCAGCCTGGTGATATTGGCGGTGCGGTATTTGTCATCGGCTGCCATCTGGTTGACCGGATCCTGATGCACTTCGGTATGCCGAAGTCAGTCAACGCGCGGATCCACAAGTTCGCCGACTATCGCGGGCCGGAATCGCGCGAGGATGCCGCCGGTGCGGTGCTGAACTATCCCGACAAAGTCGTGGTGGTCGATTTCATGTCCTGGGACGTGCTGCCATGGACGGAAAGCTGGGACATTACTGCCTACGGGACCGAAGGCATCATGTCGGCCCGCTCGTTGCCCGCGAGCTACAAGCTCTACGACTCGGGAAAAGGGCTGTATCCGGAAGGCTGGACCGAGTGGCAGGAAACAAGCTTTCCCGAGATATGGGCAGTACGAAAGACCGAGTACTCGCCGGAACTCGCGGAGATCGGCAATCCCGCGTACTTCGACCGCGAGGCAGAGGCCTTCTTTGGTGCATTGCGCGCTGGTACGCCTTCGGTGGTGCCCGCCACGCAGGCCTACAACATCAGCCGCGTCATCGAGGCCTTGTTTGCCTCATCAAAGGAAGCGGGCGCGGAAGTATTTCTCGACGCCTGATCGGATGGCGTAGTCGTTCCCCGTCGGTGCCGCTTTTTCTGGCGGTGCTGACGGTAACTCAAACAACAGACTGGAGACAAAAACATGAATCCCCTCAAGATCGCCGCCGCCGCCGTTTTCCTGTGCGCCGGCACGCTTGCCTCGCAAGCGTTTGCCCAGGCCAAGCCGCTCGTAGGCATCGCGCTGCCGAATAAATCGGAAGCGCGCTGGATTTCGGACGGCCAGAACATCGTGGCCGGCTTGAAGGCAAAGGGCTATGCCACAGATCTTCAGTACTCGGAATATGACGTTCCGACTCAGGTCAGCCAGATCGAGAATCTGATTACCAAGGGAGCAAAGGCACTGGTGATCGCCCCGATCGATGGCAAGACCCTGTCCGACGTCCTCCAGCGTGCCGCGAGCCAGGGTATCAAGATCATCTCCTATGACCGGATGATCGCGCAAACGAAGAACGTCGACTATTACGCCACCTTCGACAATTATCAGGTTGGCGTGCTGCAAGCGCAGAGCATCGTGTCGAACTTCCAGAAGAAGAACGCGAAGAGCTTCAATATCGAGATCTTCGGCGGGTCGATCGACGACAACAATGCCCATGTCATCTATGCCGGCGGTATGTCGGTCCTTAAGCCCTACCTGGACAGCGGGAAGTTTGTCGTGCGCAGCAAGCAGACCGCACTGGAGAAAGTCGCGACCTATCGTTGGGAAGGCTCTGCCGCACAGTCGCGCATGGACAACCTGCTGAGCGCGTACTACGGAAACACACGCCTGGACGCGGTCTGGGCGCCCAATGATGCCACGGCGATCGGCATCATCTCATCGCTCAAGGGGGTCGGTTATGGCTCCCCGCAGCAGCCGATGCCCGTGGTCACGGGGCAGGATGCCGACTTGCCGAACATCAAGGCAATTATTCGCGGCGACCAGGCCAGTACCGTCTTCAAGGACACGCGGCAGCTCGCCGGCATGGCGGCCGACATGGTGGACGCCGCACTGGCCGGCAAACCGGTGCCCGTAAACGACACCAAGAGCTACAACAATGGGGTTAAGGTCATTCCGACTTACCTGGTCAAGCCGGTTCTCGTCGACGCCTCCAACTGGAAGGAACTACTCGTGAAGAGCGGCTTCTACGCCGAATCGCGCCTGAAGTAAGAGGTACGCGTCCGCCGTCGATGCCATGCACGCGCGGCGGACGAACACATGGCATGCCTACCTTTTTGCAGGCACGCCGTCCGAGTGTGAGAGATAGGGGACAACTGCGATGGGCGGAGAAACGATCCTGCAGATGCGCGAGATCCAGAAGAGCTTTGGTGGCGTCAAGGCACTCAAGAACGTCAGTCTCGACGTAAAGCGGGGAGAGATTCATGCGATTTGCGGCGAGAACGGCGCGGGTAAGTCCACCCTGATGAAGATCCTGAGTGGCGTCTATGCGCATGGCTCTTACGCTGGTGATATCCACTACGACGGACAGCTTCGGCAGTTCCTTGGTATCCGCGACAGCGAGGACATCGGCATCATCATCATTCACCAGGAACTGGCCCTGGTCCCGATGTTGTCGATCGCCGAGAACATCTTTCTTGGCAATGAGCGGGCAAGGAACGGCATTGTCGACTGGGAAGTGTCGTATTCGAAGACACGGGAGCTATTGCGCAAGGTTGGCCTTGCCGATGACCCGGCTACCGAAGTCGGCGCACTTGGCATCGGCAAGCAGCAACTCGTGGAAATCGCCAAGGCGCTGTCGAAGGACGTCAAGCTGCTGATCCTCGATGAACCGACGGCAAGCCTCAACGACAACGACAGCGAGAAACTGCTGTCCCTGCTGCTCGACCTGAAGGCGCGCGGCGTCACGGCCATCATCATTTCCCACAAGCTCAACGAGATCTCGCGGGTGGCCGATGCCATCACCATCATCCGTGATGGCGCGACGGTCGACGTGCTCGACTGCAAGGGGGGAAACGTTGACGAAGACCGTATCGTCAAGGCCATGGTGGGCCGTGATATGGCGGACCGGTATCCACGTCGTGAGCCGCGCCTGGGAGAGAGGCTGTTTGAAGTCAGGAACTGGAGCGTCCGGCATCCCACGCAGGACGACCGGATGATGATCAAGGACGTCAGTCTCCACGCCAGGCGGGGAGAGGTCGTGGGGATCGCCGGTCTGATGGGTTCGGGACGCACGGAACTCGCCATGAGCATTTTTGGAGGCAACTACGGCCGCGGCATTCAAGGCGAGGTCTTCGTCGAGGGCCGGGCCGTGGATGTCTCCAGTGCGCGCCAGGCGATCGAGAGTGGCATTGCCTACGTGACGGAAGACAGGAAGGGCTGCGGGCTGCTGCTCGACGATTCGATTGTCAGGAATATCACCCTCGCCAACCTGGGGGCGGTATCGGCTTCCGGTGTGATCGACGAGCATCGCGAGGCGGTGGTGGCGGAGGAGTTCCGCCGCAAGCTGCATATCCGCTGCCATACGGTTTCGCAGGCCGTCGGAAACCTGTCGGGGGGCAACCAGCAGAAGGTTGTCCTTGGGAAATGGCTGTTCGCCGGACCGGATGTGCTGATCCTGGACGAGCCAACGCGGGGCGTTGACGTAGGCGCGAAGTATGAAATCTACACCGTCATCAACCAGGTGGTGGAGGAAGGAAAGTGCGTGGTCATGATCTCATCTGAAATGCCTGAACTGCTGGGTATGTGCGATCGGATCTACGTGATGAACGAAGGCCGCATTGTGGGAGAGTTCTCGGCAGAGGACGCAAGCCAGGAAGCGATCATGCGGGCAATCGTAAGAAATGGAGGCAATTGAAATGAACAAGTCCGCATCCAAGCTGCAGGGGGCTCCATCGAGTCTGGAGGGGATCAAGGCCGCACTGAAGGGCGGCGCTCGCGAGTATGGTCTGCTGATCTCGCTGCTGGTGATCATCGTCTTCTTCCAGGTGTCGACAGGTGGCGTGCTGCTCCAGCCCCTGAACCTGACCAACCTGATTCTGCAGAACAGCTATATCGTCATCATGGCGCTGGCCATGCTGATGGTCATCGTGGCCGGCCATATCGACCTGTCCGTCGGTTCGGTGGCCGGCTTTATCGGGGCATTGTCCGCGGTGCTGATGATCGAGCAGGACGTCAACCCATTCGTCGCAATCGCATTGTGCGTGCTGGCCGGGGCTGCCATCGGCGCTATCCAGGGTTACTGGGTGGCGTATTGGAAGATGCCATCGTTTATCGTGACGCTTGCCGGGATGCTGGTGTTCCGCGGCCTGACCATCCTGGTGCTGGAAGGACAGTCCGTCGGACCATTTCCCGACCAGTTCGGGGCAATGAGTTCCGGCTTTATTCCTGATGTCTTCCACGGACAGAGCCTCCGTGTGACGTCGCTGTTGATCGGCGTCCTGCTCGCAGCAGCGTTCCTGGTGATCGAACTGCGTGCCCGCGCCAAAGCTGCAGCGCACGGAATGGCCGTGGGCTCCAGTTTCGTGTTCCTGCTGCGCAATCTGGTGCTCGCCGGCCTGGTTCTGGCTTCGACCTACTTGCTGGCGAGCTATCGCGGTTTGCCGACGGTACTGATTATCATGGGGGTGCTGATCGCTGCTTACACGTTTGTGATGAACCGGACGGTCTTTGGCCGACGCATCTACGCGGTGGGCGGGAACGCCAAGGCGGCGAAGCTCTCTGGCGTCAACACCGAACGGATCACGTTCCAGACCTTCATCAACATGGGCGTGCTGGCTGCGCTGGCGGGCCTGATCTTCGCGGCGCGGCTGAACAGCGCCACGCCCAAGGCAGGCACGGGCTTCGAGCTTGACGTGATCGCGGCATGCTTTATCGGCGGCGCTTCGGCCTCCGGGGGGGTCGGCAAGGTCATGGGCGCGGTGATCGGGGCATTCATCATGGGCATCATGAACAACGGCATGTCCATTTTGGGGATTGGCGTGGACTACCAGCAGGTCATCAAAGGCATCGTGCTGCTCGCTGCCGTCTTCGTCGACGTCTACAACAAGAACAAGGCGTAAGTCGACGCCTGTCGGCAACAGGCGCAAGACCCGCTACGTTACGCCGAATTTTCTTGCAACCGCTTCCTTGCAGCCCCGGACTTCGGGGCCGCGGGATCCACTCATCCCTGAATTCCTGAAGGTGAACATGATCAAGCACATCGTGATGTGGAACGTCCACGGGGATACGCCGGCCCTCAAGAAGGAAACTGCCTTGCTCGTAAAGCGCCAATTCGAAGGGCTGATCGGCAAGATCCCCGGAATGCGCAAACTGGAAGTCGGCATGGATATTTCCGGCGTCGACTATGCGTGCGACCTGGTGCTTTACACCGAGTTCGACGATACGGCTGCGCTCGCTGCTTACGCGTCCCACCCCGAGCACCTTCGCGTGCGGGAAAAGTTGGGCGGCTGCCGCATCGCGCGTCACCAGGTCGATTACATCTGAACGGCTTCCCAATATAACTTGCGGCGAGTTCATCATGCGCGATTTTGTCTATACATCTTTGCCGTCTCGGGTCATCTTCAAGGCTGGCGCCTCGCAAGGGATTGCGCAGCATGTGGCTGAACTTGGGGCGCAGCGGGCAATCGTCCTTTGCACGCCCGAGCAGCGCCAGCAAGGCGAACAGGTTGCGGCCACCCTCGGCAGCCGTTGTGCCGGCGTGTTTGCGCAGGCACAGATGCATGTGCCGATCGAGGTCGCCCGGAAGGCACGGGCCTTCGCTGACGGCGCATCGGCCGATTGTGCCGTGGCCGTTGGTGGCGGATCGACGGTGGGTCTGGGCAAGGCGATCGCGCTGGAATCGTCGCTGCCGATCATCGCCTTGCCGACGACCTATGCCGGTTCCGAAATGACCCCGATCTACGGCATAACGGAGGCCGGCTTGAAGAAGACCGGCAGGGATGCCCGCGTCCTGCCGAAAGTCGTCATCTACGACCCGGAGCTTTCCACGGGCCTGCCCCTCAAGTTGTCCATCGTCAGCGGATTCAATGCCATCGCCCATGCTGCCGAAGGGCTCTATGCGAAGGACGGCAATCCCATCATGAGCCTGATGGCGGAGGAGGGCATCCGCGGCATGCTCACGGGCCTGCGGAGCATCGCCCGCAATCCGTCGGATCTGGACGGAAGAAGCGAGTGCCTGTATGGCGCTTGGCTGTGTGGCTCGGTGCTGGGCCATGTTGGCATGGCGCTGCATCACAAGTTGTGCCACACGCTTGGTGGGACGTTCAATCTGCCCCATGCGGAAACGCACACCATTGTCTTGCCGCATGCGCTGGCCTACAACGCGGCCGCCGCTCCGGACGCGATGCATCGCATCGCACGCGCAGCCGGTCGCGTAGATGCCGCTAGAGGGTTGTTTGACCTGGCGGTGGAGCTGGGCGCTCCCGTTGCGCTGCGCGATATTGGCATGCGCGAGAAAGACCTCGATCGGGCCTGCGAATTGGCGCTGAGCAATGCTTACTGGAATCCGCGTCCGATGGAAGCAGTACCGCTCCGAGAACTGCTTCAACGTGCCTGGGAAGGTGCCCCGCCCGCGCATTAAGAGGCGCTCACACATCCTGCGCCTTTGCCATCGAGCCATTGACGATGGGCGGGAGAAGCTCGTCCCTTTGTTGAGAACAACAACAGCGGCAGAGCAGCAAACGTGCAGTTGCCAGAAGGCGATGTTCCGTGAAAAGGAGATCGAAGCAATGAATTGACGCGTGATTGCCGCTTTGCGGCCAGAAAAGTCGTACCGCCCTGAATCCAGCGCCTGACGTGCATTGCTGGAGGGGGATCGTATTGTCTGGAATTCCAAAGTCGCATTGCGCCCGGCCACTTCGATGGCCATTGGCCTTATCGGCCAACAGCTGCAGCGAATCGGGGCAACCCACATCAGTGCCTGTGACGCTGCATGGCATGCGTTGGATATCCGGATTCTAACAAGAGATAGAAGATTGCGTTGGAGGAGAATCATGTTGATGAAGCTGAACCCGGTGCTTGCAGGCGCCATGGCGTCCTTGATCTCGTTGGGCATGGCGGGGGCCGCGAACGCGCAAAGTAGCGTGACCCTCTACGGCCGTATCACGGGTGGCGTCGATTACCTGAACAAGATCGCACAAAGTGGTGGTGGCCACGCCGATACGCTGCGCTATGCAGGGGGGAATTGGGGGACAAGCTGGTGGGGACTTCGCGCGAAGGAGGATCTCGGCGGAGGCCTGAGCGCGGTGATGAACCTGGAAAGCGCCTTTGCCACCGACAACGGCCAAACGGGAAACAGCCTGTTCAATCGCTACGCGTATGTCGGCCTTGCAAGCAGCACCTATGGCTCCCTGTGGCTCGGACGCGCGATGGGATTGCCGGACAGCGAAATTTCGGCAGTCGATCCGATGGGCTATCAGGCTACGAGCCTTGGGACACTGCAGAATGGCCGTATCTGGGGATCGCGAGCCAACACGATTACCTATAACTCGCCCGTGTGGGGCGGATTGTCGTTCCGCGGCCAGGCAGGCCTGAACGGCACGGCAGGCCAGTTCAATTCGGGCAGGCAACTGGCAGGTAGCATCAGCTATCAAAGCGGGCCGCTAGTCGTCAAAGGACTCTACGAGGAAATACGAGATATCGATGGTGGATTCAACAGCCTGTACACGGCATCGAAGCTCTACGCAGCCGGGGCGGCTTATCAGGTCCGCGATCTGAAACTCTATGGTGGCTATGCGCTGACCCGCTCCGGCGCCAATACGGTGGCGACCGCAGACAATCCGACTGGGGCGACCAAGCAGCAACTGTTCTGGGTCGGAGCGAATTATCAGGCAACGCCGGCGCTGGTGCTGATCGGCGGCGCATATCGTGCGAATCGCAACAATGCAGGTGGGAACGGCACGCTCTTGGCGGTGGGAGGTAACTACTATCTGTCAAAGAGAACGATGCTGTACGGCACCGTTGGTACGGTTCTGAATGGTGGCAATGCAGCCTTCTCTGCAGAGGCTGGCAACAACAGGCCGCTGGCAGGTTCCAGTCAGCAGGGTGTGTATACGGGGATGGTGCACTGGTTCTAACGCCATCGCCACTCCCGAATCATCGAGATCGGCGGTAAAGCGGGATGCGATGGCCGCCGATCTTGGCGGCAGTCGCTATTTCGGTATCCGCCGATTCCGACTGCTAGCAAAGGCTATCGCTTGCGCTTGCAGTTCTTCGCGCAACGAGTCTGGTCCTATTCTCGCCGGATTCTTGCGCCCCCCATTTCGGAGTTCTTGAATGAAAGAGCCTTGCATTATCTCTGTCGCCATCACTGGTTCGCTGCCGCGCAAGAGGGACAACGCGGCCGTACCAATCACCGTTAGCGAGCAAGTTGAGTCCACGCAAGCCGCTTTCGAGGCGGGCGCCACACTTGTCCATTTGCATGTGCGCAACGACGACGAGACGCCGTCGTCTGATCCTGATCGTTTCGCCCGGGTGCTGGAAGGCATCCGCAAACACGCTCCGGGAATGATCACGCAAGTCTCGACCGGGGGCCGTTCTGGTGCCGGAAAAGAGCGTGGAGGGATGTTGTCCTTGCGGCCAGACATGGCCTCGCTTGCGACAGGCTCGGTCAATTTCCCGACTCGCGTCTACGACAACGCGCCGGACCTGGTTGACTGGCTAGCCGAGGAGATGAAGACCTATGGAATCAAGCCAGAAATCGAGGCCTTCGATCTTTCAATGATCTTCCAGGCGGCGGCAATGCAGCAGGCCGGCAAGGTCGATGGTGCGCTGCATGTCCAGTTCGTCATGGGCATCAAGAACGCTATGCCTGTCGATCATGACGTACTCGAATTCTACGTGCGCACCCTGCACCGACTTGCTCCCGACGCTACTTGGACTGGAGCTGGCATAGGCCGCGACCAGATCACCATGGCACGCTGGTCGTTGGAACTCGGTGGCCATTGCCGCACGGGTCTGGAAGACAATGTACGGCTCGACAAGCACACGCTAGCCCCATCCAACGCCGCGTTGGTGAGCCAGGTGGCCACGCTGTGCAAGGAATATGACCGCCCAGTGGCCAGCGTAGCTCAGGCTCGGGCGCTGTTGGGGCTAGCGGCCTTTGCTCCGATCAGCGGGAAAACGCCTTGACCACGCAATAGTGCCGGCAGGGCGGATGTAAACGCCGGCCATGGCGCCTGCATGGTGCACAACCCTAGCTACGACGTCAACGACCACAATTTGCCCATCGGTGGGGCGTACAGGGCCATGCTGGCGCAGCACTTTCTCCGCGACTCGCCCAAGTGGAAGGCTCCAACTCTTGCAACGCAGTGAGACAATTTGTTTCACCATACTTGGTCGAATATCCTGCCATAGATCGGACAACTTCTGCGTCTATTGCGTGCATTGTTCGTTATCTAGATATTCTCGCGCCGATCCAGACGGCGCATCGAGGTTGCGCAGATGACAATGCGCTGTGGCCGTCGAGTCGGATGCTTGTCCTCCTGGGCGGTCAGTCCGCGTGTCCCTCTGAGTATCCTGCGGAGTTCTACGCTGTGGTGCGCGACTTTTGATCCGTCTCATTTGCGAGCCGGCTAAGAGGAGCCGAAGAGGGGGCACCACTTTAGTAGTTGCGGGATACCCAAAGGAATTTCCATGCTCTATCAACTCTACGAAACGCAGCGCTCGCTGGCGGAGCCGGTGACCGACCTCGCTCGAGTCGTCTCCAAGCTCTATGCTCAAGGTGCCGTCTTCGGACAGTTGCCTTTGGCACAGCGCCTGGCGGCGGGATACGATCTTCTCTACCGCCTGGGCAAGGGCTACGAGAAGCCCGAGTTCGGCATCCAGTCCGTGATGGTGGCCAACGCCAATGTGGTGATCCAGGAAGCGGTCGAGATCGAGAAGCCGTTCTGCCAGTTGCGCCGCTTTAAGCGATTCACCGACGACCCGGACACCCTGCGCATGCTCAAGGACCAGCCCGTGGCGCTGATCGTGGCGCCGCTGTCCGGCCACTACGCAACGCTCCTGCGCGACACTGTCCGCACCCTGCTGCAGGACCACAAGGCCTACATCACGGACTGGGTCAATGCCCGCCTTGTGCCGTTGTCCGAAGGCGAATTCCATCTTGACGATTACGTCAACTACATCCAGGAGTTCATCCGCTATCTGCAGGCCCGGTACGGCAACTGCCACGTCGTCAGCGTGTGCCAACCGACAGTGCCGGTGCTGGCGGCGGTTTCGTTGATGGCCAGCCGCGGCGAGAAAGTACCGCTGTCGCTCACCATGATGGGCGGTCCCATCGATGCCCGGAAGTCGCCTACCGCCGTCAACAACGTGGCGATCAGCAAGAGTTTGGCATGGTTCGAGAACAACGTGATCTACCACGTGCCGCAGGGCTTCCCGGGCGTCGGTCGCCGCGTCTACCCGGGCTTCCTGCAGCACACCGGCTTCGTCGCGATGAATCCGGACCGCCACGTGAGCAGCCACTACGACTACTTCAAGGACCTGATCAAGGGGGACGACGCCAGCGCCGAGGCCCACCGCAAGTTCTATGATGAGTACAACGCCGTGCTGGACATGGACGCGAACTACTACCTTGACACTATCCGCACGGTGTTCCAGGAATTCCATCTCGTACACGGCACCTGGGACGTCAGGAACCCTGAAGGCGTGCTGGAGCGCGTGCGTCCGCAGGACATCCATTCGACCGCGCTGCTGACCATCGAAGGTGAGTTGGACGATATCTCAGGCTCCGGCCAGACCCGTGCCGCACATGAACTGTGTACCGGTATCAGCCAGGCCCACCAGCGGCATTACGAAGTTGAGGGCGCGGGTCATTACGGCATCTTCAGCGGGCGTCGGTGGCGTGAGAATGTTTATCCGGAGGTACGGGCGTTCATTGCAGCGAGTGAGCGCGGCGCAAAGAGTGAACTGAGCGATGTCTAGCACGGGCGCGCCAATCGGGCTTACGCCGCGGAGCATTGCGATGTACGAGGTCTGTGCCGGTCTGCTCCGGGCACCGACGACAGGCATCGGGCAGGAGCGATTCGCTAATCTGCCGGCCGAGGACTTCGCTCCGATCTATTTGGGCTTACCGAAGGACGTGAGGGGCGCGGCGCCCACGTCTGGCGCCGCCGATCTGCCCTTCACGATCGACGCGGGCATGCAGGTCAATGGCGGCACGCAGATCCACCCGTACTGAACTCATCGCGAAAGCGGAGCCCACCATGCGTCGATCCATTGCCACCGTGTCGCTCAGCGGTACGCTGCGTCAGAAGCTCGAGGCCATCGCGGCTGCGGGCTTCGACGGCATCGAGCTGTTCGAGAACGACTTCATTAACTTCAACGGGACGGCCGCCGAGCTGCGTCGCATCACCGAAGACCTCGGCCTTTCGATCGAACTGTACCAGCCGTTCCTTTTGAGATCGTGCAACGTGCTGACTCTTACGACGCCTATGGCGCGACCAACGCCCCGGCACGGATGGCCGCCCAGGCGCAGAGGTAGTCGTTCTTGATAGGGAAACATTGGATGAAACACACGAAGCCTGCGGTATTCGCTGTCGTCGCCCGCTAAACCTCGATCAGCAGACTCCCAAATCAAAAATACTGGAGACCACAATGGCAGACACCTCGGACCACGAGCCCCACGCAAGACAACAGACCAAGAAGGCTACTGCCAGCGGATGGATCGGCTCGGCGCTGGAGTATTATGATTTCTTCATCTACGCCACTGCGGCATCGCTGATCTTCCCACAGATCTTCTTTCCCAAGACGGATCCCAAGGTCGCCATCATCGCGTCATTGGCGACCTACGGCGTGGGCTATGTCGCGCGCCCGATCGGTGCCTTCTTCCTCGGGCATTGGGGTGACACGCATGGGCGCAAGCAGGTGCTGATCCTGTGCATGTTCCTGATGGGTTTTTCGACGGTGGCCGTCGGGCTGTTGCCGACCTACGACCAGGTCGGTCTGCTCGCCCCGGCGCTTCTTGTCTTGCTGCGACTGGTCCAGGGCTTCGCCGTGGCCGGAGAGATATCCGGCGCCAGCTCAATGATTCTCGAGCATGCGCCGTTTGGCCGGCGCGGCTTCTACGCCAGCTTCACATTGCAGGGTGTACAAGCGGGACAGATTCTCGCCGCAGCGGTCTTCCTGCCGCTCGCCCACTACATGCCAACGGAGGCGTTCAACGCCTGGGGCTGGCGTATCCCCTTCCTGCTCAGCTTCATTGTCATCATCGCGGGTTACATCATCCGCCGCGAGGTCCACGAGACACCTGCATTCGCCGAAGAGGGAGCACACGGCGCGGTCCCGAAGGCGCCGGTTATCCAGGCCGTTACGGAAAGCTGGAAGGACATGCTGCGCGTGATGTGCTGCTCGCTGATGAACGTCATTCCGGTGGTCACGACGATTTTCGGAGCGGCTTACGCCGTCCAGCCAGGCTATGGCATCGGATTCGAGAAGGACGTTTACCTGTGGATCCCCGTCATGGGCAATATCGTCGCGGTGTTCGTCATCCCGTTTGTCGGCAACCTGTCGGACAAGATCGGCCGCAGGCCGCCGATCATCATCGGTGCGCTCGCTTCGGGGTTGCTGTCGTTCGGCTATCTCTATGCCATCAGCATTCACAACGTGCCGCTGGCTATCGTGGCGTCCCTGTTGATGTGGGGAGTTCTCTATCAAGGTTACAACGCCATTTTCCCGAGCTTCTATCCCGAAATGTTCCCAACGCGCACCCGCGTCTCGGGCATGGCCATTTCGCAAAACCTCGGCACCCTCGCCACGGCTCTGCTGCCGGCGCTGTTCGTCGCTGTCGCTCCGCCCGGTGCAGTCAACATCCCGATGACCATCGGGGCGATCACCCTGGGCGTGACAGTCGTCGCGGCTATCGCAGCCTGGACCGCCAGGGAGACCTATCGGATCCATATGAACGACCTGGGCAATCCCAGCGCGGCTCCTGTGCCTAAACAGGAGTACGAACGGCTTCGGGAGCAGGCTGTGGTCGACGCGAGGGCGGGTAAGGCATCTGCCTGAGCCGCAGCTTGCGCCGTGGACTATACCCGGTTGCGAGGCGCCTGGATTGCCCTGAACAGCGCAGCAGCCTTCGCCAACAGCGGAAATACATTTGGAAATGGAAATCGGCTTGGCGCGATGGTCGGCATCCGCCATAAGTTCTGAGTTTTGCGCTGCCGCGCCGACTTCAGTGGGGAGGAGTCGGCGCGAATCTGTCGCCTTCTCGCCTGAGGGCGCGGAAGCCGACATGGCCATCACCGCGCGGCGGCGAAGCACCTCTGCGGGTCTAGATCAATAGCCTGGCCGAACGCAGCAGACATACAGAACACATAGGAGTTAGGCAATGCGACAGGACATCAGGGAAGCCATCAATCAGAACGCCATGAGCTCATTCCAGATCACGGCGGTCGCAATCTGTATCGTGCTCAACATGTTGGACGGATTCGACGTGTTAGCAATGGCATTCACCGCCTCACACATCTCTTCGGACTGGCACCTGAGCGGCAAGGAGATCGGCATGCTGCTGAGCGCCGGATTGTTCGGCATGGCTGCAGGGTCACTCTTGCTCGCACCCCAGGCCGACCGGTTCGGGCGCCGCCCGATCATCCTGTTCTGTCTGGGGACGATCTCGTTTGGGATGCTGTTGTCGACGTTCACGCAATCGGTGCTCCAGCTCGCGGCGATGCGGGCAATGACTGGTATCGGGATTGGCGGCATGCTGGCGAGCATCAATGTCATCACCGGGGAGTATGCTTCGAACAAGTGGCGCAGTACTGCCATCGTCCTACAGGCAACCGGCTATCCCGTCGGGGCGACGATCGGTGGCGTGATCGCCGGCGTGCTGTTGACGCATTATGGCTGGCGCAGTGTGTTCGTATTCGGTGCGCTGGTGACGCTGGCCATGGTCCCGATTGTGATGGCCCGTCTGCCCGAGTCGCTCGACTTCTTGATTGCCAAGCGCCCTCGGGAGGCGCTCGGCAAAGTAAACAAGCTGCTGCAGGCAATGGGGCGCGAGCCTATCCAAGCACTGCCATCCGTCGCCGCTGCAGCCACGGAGCCCGGAAGCGGCTTGGCCGGCCTGTTCTCGAGAGGGCTCGCGGTGCAAACCGCGATGATCTGGGCGTCATTCTTTCTGGTGATGTTCACCTTCTACTTTGTCCTCAGCTGGACCCCGAAGCTGCTGGTAGCCGCGGGCATGTCGGCGCAACAAGGGCTCACCGGCGGCGTGCTACTGAACGTGGGAGGCATCGTAGGTGGCACGATGTTCGGCTTCCTGTCGTCTCGCATCGGGCTCAAGCCGCTGTTGTGGGCCTGTTTTGTTCTAACCTCCGCATTGCTCGTGTGCTTCGGTATGTTTGCCAATACACTTGCCATTGCGTTTGCCGTCGCAATGTTGATTGGTGGCGGCATCTTTGGATGCATGGTTGGCCTGTATGCCTACGCACCGATCCTCTATCCCCCCGAGACTCGTGCCACGGGCATGGGCTGGTCGATTGGTATGGGCCGCTTCGGCGCAGTGCTCTCACCAATGGTTGCAGGCGCACTGGTGGATGCCGGCTGGCCGACCGCCAATCTCTACTACGCGTTCGCTGTGCCACTGCTTGCGGCCATAGCAAGTGTCGGCCTGCTTGGCAATTCGGGGGCGAACGCCGTGCCGCAGGCACGCTCCACACCTTAGTGATGGGTCGCTTCCGCTAGTTTGAACCACAATGACATGCTGCAAAGCGTTCGGCGAGTCCCCATCGGTAACGCGTCGTTTTGCCAGACGCCGATGCAGCGTCAAGCAGAAGGCCGTTCCGGGCGAACGCCGCAGCTATCAGGTACTTTTCTCGCTAGATCGACGATCGTCATAACGCTCTCGCATGAAGCCTTCAATAGGGCATGTCCAGTAACGGCTGCGACGGCACCGCGCCCCGATCGCGTCGCGCAACTTAGTCTCAGTCAAAGCGAGTTCCGCCGTTACAAAGGGGCTGCGCCTAGCCGGCTTTCTTGCGATGGTGCTTTCCCGCATTGCTCGCTTGTGCCAACTCCCTGAGAATATCCAGCAGCGTGCTACTCAGTTCGTTTGGTGCCACTGCGCTGCGGAGCAGGATTCCCACCGGTTCCGCGCTTCCAGTCGTCGGTAGCGGCAGCTTCACCAACCAGCCGTGATCGACGTCGTCCTGCGCGACGCGCTCCGGCGTAATCCACACCGTATCCGAGCGCGGCGCCGGCAGGCGGGCGACCGAGGCCGATAGTGTCTCTGTGCAGGCCGCCGGTAAGCGCAGCCCGGGCGACTGGAACATAGTCTCGGTGTGATGCCGTGGCACGGTGCCGGTAGTCGCTACGACCAATGGATAAGCGAGCACGGTTTGCAGTGAGGCTCCGCCGCCGGTTTCTGCCAGGAGGGGATGGTGTGGCCTCACCACCACCGCCAGGGACTCGGCGTACAACAGCTCGAACGAGAGCCCCTGCATCATCGAAGGCTCGGCCATGCGTCCCACCACGAAATCCAG
>NZ_JBYOJU010000052.1:0-4025 GCF_057798855.1 Cupriavidus sp. 96C5-1
AGCTCGCGCCCGATCAGCATACGGCGGATTTCCGAAGTGCCGGCGCCGATCTCGTACAGCTTGGCGTCGCGCCACAGGCGGCCCACCGGGTATTCGTTGATATAGCCGTTGCCGCCCAGGATCTGCACCGACTCGCCGGCCATCCACGTCGCTTTCTCGGCGGTATAGAGAATCACCGCGGCGCAGTCCTTGCGCACCTGGCGCACGTGCTCCGTGCCCAGCGAATCGAGGTTCTTGCCCACCGTGTACAGGTAGCTGCGCGCCGCCTGCAGCGTGGTGTACATATCGGCCACCTTGCCCTGGATCAGCTGGAATTCGCCGATGCTCTGGCCGAACTGCTTGCGGTCGTGGATGTACGGGGTGATCACGTCCATGCACGCCTGCATGATGCCCACCGGGCCGCCGGACAGCACGGCGCGCTCATAGTCCAGACCGCTCATCAGCACCTTGGCGCCGCTGTTCTCGGCGCCGAGGATGTTCTCCACCGGCACTTCCACGTCCTGGAACACCAGCTCGCCGGTGTGCGAGCCGCGCATGCCGAGCTTGTCCAGCTTCTGCGCCACCGAGAAGCCCTTCATGCCCTTCTCGACGATAAAGGCCGTCATGCCGCGCGCGCCCAGCTCCGGCTCGGTCTTGGCGTAGACCACCAGCACGTCGCAGTCCGGGCCGTTGGTGATCCACATCTTGGTGCCGTTGAGCACGTAGCGGTCGCCCTTGAAGTCGGCGCGCAGTTTCATGCTCACCACGTCGGAGCCGGCATTCGGCTCGCTCATCGCCAGTGCGCCGATCCAGTCGCCGGAGACCAGCTTGGGCAGGTATCTGGCTTTCTGCGCGGCGGTGCCGTTGCGGTGGATCTGGTTGACGCACAGGTTGGAGTGCGCGCCGTAGGACAGGCCGACCGAGGCGGAGGCGCGGCTGATTTCCTCCATGGCGATCATATGGGCGAGGTAGCCCATATTGGCGCCGCCGTATTCCTCGGCGACCGTGATGCCGAGCACGCCGAGATCGCCCATCTTCTTCCAGGCGTCCATCGGGAACTGGTCGGTGCGGTCGATCTCGGCCGCACGTGGGGCCAGTTCGGCCTGGGCCCAGTTGCGCACGGTCTCGCGCAGCATGTCGATGTCTTCGCCCAAGTCGAACTTCAGGCCTGGCAAGTCGGTCATGGCGTCTCCTGATGGCATGGTCTCTGGTCTCTTATGCGCGTCTTGTCTTGTATTGCAGCATCTGCAAGGCAACCGGCTTCAGGCTTCATACGTGATCCAGCGTGCGCACCACGCACAAGGTCATCAGCATGGTGGCCACCGCCTTGCGCACGCCCGCGGTCTCGCTGAAGACATCGCCCTGCGCCACGATCAGGGTGCGGCCCGGCTTGAGCACGCGGCCCACCGCGATCAGGCGCTCGCCCTGTGCGGGCGACAGCAGGTTGATCTTGTATTCCGCGGTCAACCCGGCCTCGCCCTCGCCCACCAGCGACAGCGCCGCGTATCCGCAGGCGCTGTCGGCCAGCGCACCCACCGCGCCGCCGTGGAAAAAACCGTGCTGCTGGGTCACGCCCTCGGACCACGGCATGGCGATCTCCACCTCGCCGCGCGTCACCCTGGTCAGCGCCGCGCCAAAGGTGGTCATCAGGCCCTGGCGGGCGAAGCTGGTGGCAATGGCATCCGCGCGCGCGGCGGACAAGGCGGCGGGATCGACGTCGATGGGCATGGGCTTTCCTCTGTTCACCAGCCACCACCCGGGCGTCTGGCCTAAACGATGGGCTGCTGAGCTATTTTATTTACGTTTACGTAAACGTCAATCAAATCAAGCGAATTCGCTATTCCAGCGTCCCATCAAGCACTTTCATCCTGCCCGGCGGAGGCTTTCCCGCCGGCATGTCCGGCCAGCAGGCGCCGGCATTGCCGTTCGTGCTGGTCGATCTCGGCAAGCTGGGCCTGCAGGTCTTCGAGCTGGCGCTCCAGCGTGCCGCGATGCAGCGCCAGCGAATGCAGGAAGCGCTCCAGCTGAGGGGCGGTATCGCGCGGCGATTCATACAGGTCGAGAATTTCGCGGATCTCGTTCAGCGTCAGCCCGAGGCGCTTGCCCCGCAGCGTCAGCTTGAGACGCGTGCGTTCGCGCCCGTTGTAGACGCGCTTGCGCCCGCTAGGTCCTTCGCGCTCGGGCGACAGCAGGCCCTGGTCCTCGTAGAAGCGGATGGCGCGCGGCGTGACATCGAACTCGCGGGAGAGATCGGTGATGGTGTAGGTTGGCGTGACTGGCGAAGCTGGCATGATGACCCGGCAAAAAGTGAACGGTCGTTCGGTACGAATTGAAGTTTTCGCTTAATATGACAAAGGCCCGTTTCAATTGACGTTAACGTTAGCGTCAAGCAAAGCGGCTGGCAACCGCGACGTGCAAGCCGTCGGCCTGGACGGCTTGCACGACGACAAGAAAGCCCGCCTGCGCGCGGCACAGCGCGCACAGGGCTTCAGACCCGAGAGACTCCCCATGAACGCACTAGAACACCAGCTCCAATACCCGTTTGGCGACACCATGCCCGAAGCCGGCGCCCGCCAGGAAGTCGCGCCCGGCGTGTACTGGCTGCGCATGCCCCTGCCCTTCGCGCTGGATCACATCAACCTGTGGCTGGTGCGGGACCGCCTCGACGGCCGCGACGGCTGGACCGTGATCGATTGCGGCATCACCAACGACACCATCAAGGCGCACTGGGAAACCGTGTTCGCCAACGAACTCGAGGGCCTGCCCGTGCTGCGCGTACTGGCCACGCACTGCCACCCCGACCACATCGGCCTGGCGCACTGGCTGTGCAAGCGCTGGGACGCGCGGCTGTGGATGAGTCTGGGCGACTACATGAATGCCCGCGTAATGGGCAGCGGCACCGGCGCCGGCTCCAACGCCGGCGGCGACTTCGCCGCCAGCCACTTCGCCCGCCACGGCCTGGCCGACCCCGACAGCCTGGAAAAGCTGCGCGCGCGCAAGAGCTACTACCCGTCGCTGGTGCCGGACCTGCCGACCCAGTACCGGCGCCTGATGGATGGCGATATCGTCCATATCGGCACCGACGCCGCCCGCTCCGGCTGGCGCGTGATCACCGGCTTCGGCCATGCGCCCGAACACGTGGCGCTGTATAACGCCGCCACCAACGTGCTGATCTCCGGCGACATGGTGCTGCCGCGCATCTCCACCAATGTCAGCGTGTTCGACATGGAGCCGGAAGCCAATCCGCTCAAGCTATACCTGGACTCCCTGGGCAAGTACGAGCCGCTGCCGGAAGACGTGCTGATCCTGCCTTCGCACGGCAAGCCCTTCCGTAACCTGCATACGCGGATCCGGCAGTTGCGGGAGCACCATGTGGACCGTCTCGCCGAAACGCGCGCCGCTTGCGCCGAGAAGCCATGCAATGCGCATGACATCGTCGGGGTGATGTTCAAGCGGCAGTTCGATATTCACCAGATGACGTTTGCGATGGGCGAGGCGCTGGCGCACTTGCATGTGCTGTGGCATGCGGGGGAAGTCACGCGGGAAGTCGGCGCGGATGGGGTCGTGAGGTTCAAGGTATAGGTTTTTATGGGTTGAGGGGGGGGTGGTTGCTGGATTTGTTGGGGAGGCTGGGCTGGGGGGCTTGGGCTGACCACTACAGGCTTGGGTGGGTTGGGACAGGTCTGCAGGGCCTAAAGGCGGAGTGGTGTCGGGCCCTCTGGCACATGGAGGTGTCACTTTTCTTTACTCGTAAAGAAAAGTAACCAAAAGAAAGCGACCCCTTGCAGGGGGGCTGGCTTGTCGGGCTTGCCGGCTTTGCGGATTCGTGGTGGGCGCGGCGGTTCTGCTGGAATCTGCCGGTACCGGCGCCGACCGCCACTACACAGCGAATGACAGTGGTCTCGTGGTACGACCCCTGAATGACGAACTCGCTTGCCCATTCGGGCATCTGCCGTTACCAGTTTAGATGACCACGCGATCATGAACGGCACGGGTTTCGTCGTGGGCGCGGTGGCTCCAGCTTGAAGCGAGTACCCCAAATCTGG
>NZ_JBYOJU010000052.1:4035-64123 GCF_057798855.1 Cupriavidus sp. 96C5-1
CGCCCACGACGAAACCAGTAAGGATCGGGAGACAGTGGCCATTCGTGCCGGTAACGGCAGATGCGTGAACTACCACGGATCATTGCCATCAGGGGCGCTACAATAAAACCAATGCCATCCGCAGCGGCAATGCCGTCCGTGCCGGTAGCGCCAGCAGTTTATTAGAACCGCCGCGACCACCACGAATCCGCAATGCAACCAAGCCCGACACGCCAGCCTCCTGCAAGGATCGCTTTCTTTTGGTTACTTTTCTTTACGAGTAAAGAAAAGTGACACCTACATGTGCCCATGAGCCCGACGCCACTCCGCCTTTAGGCCCTGCAGACCTGTCCCAACCCACCCAAGCCCAAGACCCCGACACCCCCCTATCCTCTATAACCCTCCCCAACAAACCCACCCAGATACCGAACCCCCTCAATCGCCCGACTCCCATACCAGGAAACCATCTCCCCATCGATCAGCAACACTTCCTTCCCGATCTGCCGCTCCAGCGCATCCACATGCGCCTCGGTGAACCGATACGGTTCACTGGACAGCAGCACCAGATCGATCTCCCGCACCAGCGCCTCGCTCCACCGGAAACTCGGATACCGGGTCCCAGCCGTATTGGGCCGGCTGCAATCCCCATCGACGCAGGCCTCGGGCATGGCGTCCGCCGACGGCCAGGTCTGCCAGTTGACCAGCGCCAGCATCCGGCTGATATAGGTATCCCGCGACACCGTCATCCACGGATCCTGCCAGATCGCGTACAGCACCTTGCGCGCCGGCCACTGCCTGGCACGTATCCGGGCCAGTTCGGACGCCAGCGCCGCGCACAGCGATTCCGCCTCGGTGGCGCGGCCAAAGATGCCGCCAAGCAGACGGTAGAGCGCCAGGTTGTCCTCCACAGCGCACGGGTGGGTGACGATCACATGCGGAGCGGGAACGAAGGCGTGAATCTGGTCGACCGTCTCGCGGCGGTTTTCGTCGATATTGACCACCACATGCGTGGGCGCCAGGGCGCGCAGGCGCTCGAGATTGACGTCCTTGGTGCCGCCCACCTTGGCAACGGCACGCACGGCAGGCTCCGGATGGATGCAGAACCCTGTGCGCGCCACCATCTGCGGCCCCAGCCCCAGCGCAAACAGCAGCTCGGTCACGGACGGCACCAGCGAGGCGATGCGGACCTCGCCCGCGGCGGGGTGATGGCGCACGCCGGCAGCGTCCTGCCAGGTCATGGCTGGCGCCCCGGGCTGCGCGGCTTGCGCGGGGCGCGCGAGAAGATCGCATCGTAGAGCCAGCGCGGCATCAGGTGCAGGATCGATGCCACCACCCCCATCTGCCACGGCACCACGGCAAAGCGCCGGCCAGCGGCGATGGCACGCACCGCCTTGCGGGCGAATACGTCGGCGTCCATCAGGAAGGGCATGCGGTAGGGATTGTGCTCGGTCATCGGGGTGCGGATGTAGCCGGGCGCGATGGTCACCACGCGGATCCGCTGGCTGCGCTCCTCCAGCCGCAGGCTTTCGAGCAGCTTGATCACGGCGGACTTGGAAGCGCTGTAGGCGCCACCGCCCGGCAGGCCGCGCACGCCGGCCACGCTGGCGATGCCGACCAGCGTGCCGCGCCAGCCGCCGGCGCCGGGTTCGCGCTCGCGCATGGGCTGCATGAAGGGCTGGAAGGTGGTGAGCACGCCGAACCAGTTGGTGTCCATCACCGTGCGGAATGCCTCGAGATCCTCGCGTTCGCTGGCAACGGTGCCGACCGACACGCCGGCATTGGCGATCACCACATCGGGGCAGCCGAAATGATCGAGGAAATCCTGGGCGGCAGCCCGCATGGCGGCAGCATCGCGCACGTCCGCGGCATAGACGCGCACCGCATTGGGGTTCGGCAGGCTTTGGGCAAACTGGCGCAGCGCCTCTTCACGCCTGCCAACCAGTCCCAGGATGGCGCCTTGCGCGGCATATTCGCGCGCCAGGGCGTGGCCGAGTCCGCTCGACGCGCCGGTAAGAAAGACTATCTGTGCTCGCATCGGGAGAGTCCGGGAGAAATCGCAACATGGTTCATGCCGACAGACTCGCCCTGGCGCGCGCCGGACGCCGCTGCGCCACGCCGGCGCCGGTGGCGCCGGTCGATCGCGGACAACCGCCTGCCTGGCATTGCACCAGAGGCCGGCGGCTGCCGCCTTGGGATTTACATCTTCTTGTCGCGCACCTGGCCGACCAGGTAATCCATGGCCTGGATGGCCGCACCCTTGGTGCCGGCGATGGACGGCGAGGTCTCATACTTGCCCTGCACCACGATGGTCGGGACGCCATCGATCTTGTAGGCGTCGGCAATCTTGTTGGCGCGCTGCGAGCTGGTGGTCACGGAGAACGAGTTGTAGGCATCGAGGAAGGCCTTGCGGTCGATGCCGTTCCTGGCCATGAAATCGGCGATCTCGTTCGGGTCCAGCATGCGCTTGCGGTCAACGTGGATGGCATTGAAGACCTTGGCGTGCATGGCGTCGAGCTTGCCGACGGCCTCCAGCGCATAGAAGATCTTGGTGTGCGGCAGCAGGTCGTCGCGGAAGGCGACCGGCACGCGCTTGAACACGACATCCTTGCCCTGCTTGCTCACCCAGGCTTCCAGCTCGGGCTCGAAGTCGAAGCAGTGCGGGCAGCCGTACCAGAAGAACTCGGTGACTTCGATCTTGCCCGGCGTGACGGGCTGCGGTGCTCTCAGCACCTGGTATTCCTTGCCGGCGGTGGGCGCGGCGGCCTGGGCAGGCGCGGTCATCAGGAAACCGGTCACGGCGACCAGCGTGGCGAACAAGGTGGCGAGTTTCTTCATGAGGCGCGGCTTTCGAGAATGGACGATGAGCGTATGACTGCGGCGGGGCGTTCGGGTTCAGCGAACGCCCCCGGGGTTGTTACTGCTTGGTAAAACGGATGACCGAGGCGTCGAAACCCGACGACTGCAGCCGGTCGCGCGCACGGTTCATGTCGTCGATCTTGTTGAACGGCCCCAGGCGCACGCGATAGAGCTTGACGCCGTTGACGTCGCGCTCGGTCACCTTGGCCTCGAAACCCTGCATGGCCAGGTTGGCCTTCTGCCGGTCGGCATCGTCCTGCGAGCGGAACGCGCCTACCTGCAGCAGATAACCCACCTTGTTGGCATCGGCCTGGGCGATCTCGGCGATCGGGTCGGAGACGGGTTTTTCGGGCGGCTTCTCCGCCGGCTTCTGCGCGGGTTTCTCGGCAGGCTTCTCGGCAGGCTTCTCGGCGGGTTTCTCTGTGGGCCGGTTGGCCGCCACCGGAGGCTGGCGTTCCGGCTGCTGGGGCTGCTGGGGCTGCTGGCGCTCTGGCTGCTGGCGCTCTGGCTGCTGGCGTTCCGGCTGATGGCGCTCCGGCGCCTTCACGGTCGGCGCCGGTCCGGCCGGCTGCTCCTGGCCGCCCGGCTGCTCCGGCTCGGCGGCAGGCCCGACGGGCTTGGCCGGCGTCTTGCTCCACAGCGGCTTGTTGGGATCGGTCGGGGCTTCCTGCGCCGGAGCGGGCAGGGTGCTGACGACATTGCCGGGCTCGCTCGGCTTCTGTCCGTTCTTTTGCTGGAATGGGGCCGGCGACTTGGTGATGTACAGGGCGACCACCACGGCGATGGCCAGGCCGACGATCAGGCCCAGCACCAGTCCCAGGAACGTACCTCCGCGCTGCGGGGCGCGGCTGGCATTGCGCGGGGCGCGCTTGCGTTGCTGTTGCATGAATTCCTCTAGCGTGATGGCGCGATTATAGAGCCTGCGCCGCTCCCGGCATCACTGTCTGTGGTCAATGCGACACGCCTCGCGCCGGGAACCTGTCCCCGGCACGGGGCCATGCCATATACCCGTTACATGCGCTGCGGCGCCGAGACGCCGATCACCGCCAGGCCGTTGCGCAGGACCTGCCGCGTCGCCGCCAGCATTGCCAGGCGGGCCAGCTTGACAGCTTCGTCATCCACCAGTACGCGGTCGGAGTTGTAGAAGGCATGGAAATCGCCCGCCAGGTCGCGCAGATAGAACGCAACCGCGTGCGGGGCCAGCTCCGCCGCCGCGGCCGCCAGCATATCCGGGAATTCGGCCAGGCGCTGGCCCAGCGCGAGCGCCTGCGGGGTAGCGCCGGGGCCGGTCACGGGCGCCAGGTCGGTGCCGGCCAGCGCGGGCAGCTTGGCTTCCCAGTCCGCGCCGCCCCAGGATTCGAAGATCGAGCAGATGCGGGCATGGGCGTATTGCACGTAATACACCGGGTTCTCGTCATTTTGCTTGAGCGCGAGGTCGATATCGAACACGAACTCCGTATCCGCCTTGCGCGAGAGCAGGAAGAAACGCACTGCATCGCGCCCGCGCGTGAAGTGCGCCGGCCAGTCGGCCACGCCCGCGTCCAGGCAGCCGCGGATGGTCTCGCCGCCTTCCGCGCCGTTGCTCCACTCGATCAGGTCGCGCACGGTCACGTAGGAGCCGGCGCGCTTGGATATCTTGACCTCCTCGCCGTTGCGCATCACGGTGACCATCTTGTGCAGCACGTAGTCGGGGTAGCCGACGGGAATGCCGATGTCCAGCCCTTGCAGGCCCGCGCGCACGCGCGCGATGGTGCCGTGATGGTCGCTGCCCTGCACGTTGATGACCTTGGCGAAGCCGCGCTCCCACTTGCTGGTGTGGTAGGCCACGTCCGGCACGAAGTAGGTATAGGTGCCATCGCCCTTGCGCATGACGCGGTCCTTGTCGTCGCCGTCGTCGGTGGTGCGCAGCCACAGCGCGCCCTCGGCCTCGTAGGTCTTGCCCTTGGCCACCAGCGATTGCACCGTGGACTCGACCTTGCCGTCGCTGTACAGGGACGACTCCAGGTAGTAGCGGTCGAACTTGACGCCGAAGGCCCGCAGGTCGATGTCCTGCTCGTTGCGCAGGTAGGCCACGGCAAACCTGCGGATCGAGTCGAGGTCGTCGACATTGCCGGACGCCGTTACGGCGTCGCCGTCGGACGCCCGCACGGTCTTGCCAGCCAGGAAATCGGCCGCAATGTCGGCGATATAGTCGCCGTTGTAGGCAGATTCCGGCCAGCCGGCATCGCCTGGCTTGACGCCGCGGGCACGCGCCTGCACCGACACCGCCAGGGTCTGGATCTGCACGCCGGCGTCGTTGTAGTAGAACTCGCGGTGCACCGCGAAGCCCTGCCAGTCCAGCAGGTTGGCAAGCGCATCGCCCAGCGCCGCCTGGCGGCCATGGCCAACGTGCAGGGGGCCGGTCGGGTTGGCCGAGACGAATTCGACCAGCACCTGGCCGTGCACGCCCTGCTCCTGGGCGCCGTAGCGGTTGCCCTGCGCCAGCACCGCGCGCAGCACGTCGGCCTTGGCCTCGGGCGTCAGGCGCAGGTTGATAAAGCCGGGACCCGCGATTTCCAGGCCCGCCACCAGCCCGGCGGTACGGGCGTCGGCCTTGACCGCGTCGACGATCTGCTGGGCCAGCTCGCGCGGGTTGCGCTTGAGCGCACGGGCCACCTGCATGGCAAGGTTGCAGGCCAGGTCGCCATGAGCGGCGACCTTCGGACGCTCGAAGGTGGCGGCAGGCAGGGCGGCGTCGGCGGGAGCGAGTGCGCGCACCGCGTCATTGAACGCAGCGGCAAGATTGGTGGTCTGAACTGGCAGCATGGATGTCGTGGCCCTGAGGCGGTTGTCCGGTGCCGTCGCGGCGGTCCTCCAGCGGCGGCACCGTCACGGGCGGCATGTGGAGACCGCGCCGCGTGGCAGGCAATGAATTGCAGAACGCGGAATTTTATCAGGTGCTATGCTGACATCATGCAGCGGGCCTGAAAGCGGCCGTTGCAGGGCCCCGCCCGATCTCCGGGCAAGCTCCGCGGCCTTGTACTTCGCTGTACGCCAAGGAAAGGAAATATCATGCTGATCACCTTCAAATCCCACGCGGCGCAGGACCTCATCATGATGAGGGATCTTGCTGTCACGCTCCTGGGGATTATTGGCAAACACCTGGGAGAGCGCGGGGTGATCACCACGGAAGAACTCCCGCGCGCCATCCATAGGCTGGAAGCCGCGGTGACGGACGCCAAGCGGGTTCACCCGGCCGAGTCGTCAGTGTCGCCCGGCAAGGACGACGATGACCATGAGGAAGAGCCGCTGCACCTGGGCCAGCGCGCCTACCCCTTCCTCGACATGCTGCGCGCTTCCCAGCGCGAGAACACCGAGGTCATGTGGGGTGTATGACGGGACGTATGGCGGCAAGGCCGCCGTCCTGCCCTCTGCCTTGCATGGATAGCAGATAGCGGTCGCCGGCGCCAGCCGGCGCTTTCCCCCTGCCCGGCCGCGAGACCGGATCGCCTGGTTGCGCACAAAAAATACCCGGCCGATATGGCTGGCCGTGCATGCCGGACCGTGCAGCCATGTCTAAAACGGCGCATAGAGCACCAATCAGCACTTTCCCACCCAGGGCCAGTCCACGCCCGCCCCTTGGCCTCCTTCAGCGCGCCGGCCTCCATGTATCCGGCGTGGCTACACGCCGACAGCCCGTCCGGCGAGGCATCCGGCGCGCGGGCGTCAGCCGTCGCGTCTGCGTCCGTTGAGCGCCCGCAGCAAGCCGATGCACGCCCCCCGTCCGGCCGTCCTGCCCCCCGCGGCGGCTATCGCCTGACCAGGCCGATCACGAAGGTCACCAGGGCAACCACCAGGAAGACAAAGAACAGGATCTTGGCGATCTCGACCGCGCCCGCGGCGATCCCCCCGAAGCCGAACACGGCGGCGATCAGGGCGATGACGAAGAAGACGACTGCGTAGTGCAACATGGCGATGGCTCCCTGAGTGGATTGGGCTGTGGCGCAGGCAAGCCTTCGCGCATCGGCATCCTCCTGCTTTCCAAGCGGGCTTGCGCAGGGTGCGCAGGCTCATGGCTACATGGTAGAAAGCGCGCGGCGGCGCAGGCACCGCTGCCCCTCCGATTCCCCTGTCAGTCGATGCCTACAGTGCAGGCACCGGCGCGGTCCGGCGGGCAGGCGCGCGCCGCCCCGCGCCGGTTGACCGGGGGCCTTCGATGTGCTTCCATCGACGCCAACAGGGTGCATGGCGCCACCGGGCCTTGCCCGCTCGTACCGCGTACGGGAATCCATCGCCATGCGGGCACCCGGCTCCGGGAAACGACTATGTTCAAGCAGTCAATGCTGCGCTCGACCTTGCTGCTGGCGGGCGGTATCGTGCTGACCGTGGTGGTGCTGATCGCCTCCGAGGCAGGCAACATCCGCTTGCGCCAGGGCTATACGGAGGTAATCCAGTCGCAGCAGGTGCAGGGCCAGATCACCTCCCTGCTGGGCGAGCTGGTCAATGCCGAAGCCGGTCAGCGCGGCTTCCTGCTGACCGGCAAGGAAAGCTACCTGCAGCCGTACTACCAGGCCCTGCCGCGCATCAATGCGCTGATGGGCGCGCTGCGCAACCGCTACGCCGACGACCCTGAAGCGCTCAAGCTGTTCACCGATGCGTCCACCGCCGTCAACCGCAAACTGACCGAGATGGACCTGACGCTGATCTACGGCAAGCGCGACGTGGAAGTGGCGCTCGACCTGGTGCGCACCGACTTCGGCAAACAGACCATGGAGAATGCAAGACGCGGGCTGCAAGCCTTGCTCCAGCGCGAGGCCGGATCGGTATCGCAAAGCCTCGTGTTCGCCGACCGCGACCTTGCGCTGTCGCGCTATGGCATCGGCCTGCTGACCGCGATCAATATCGTGCTGCTGGTCGTCGTCGGGCTGCAGCATTCGCGCCGCCTGGCGCTGTCGGAAGCCGCTCGCAGCGAACTGGAGGAAGAAAGCGCGCGCCTGGAGCGCATGGTGCGCGCGCGGACCCGCCAGCTGTCGGCGCTGGCGTCCCACCTGCAACGGGTCACAGAAGACGAGAAGACGCGGCTCGCGCGCGAACTGCATGACGAGCTGGGTGCCATCCTGACCGCCACCAAGCTCGACATGCACTGGGTGCGGGGGCGCGTACAGGACACGCATCCCGACGTGGCGGAAAAGCTGACCCGGGTGATGCGGCATGTGGACCAGGGCATCCAGATCAAGCGGCGCCTGATCGAAGACCTGCGCCCCACCGTGCTGCTCAACCTGGGCCTGAAGGAAGCCATCGGCCAGCTGGCCGAGGAAGTCGCCGCGCGCAACCAGTGGGAGGCGGACGTGCAGCTTGCCGAGGCGGCGCCCCCGCTGCGCGACGACGCCGCAATTGCGCTCTACCGCATCGTGCAGGAGTCGCTCACCAATGCAAGCAAGTACGCCGCAGCAAAGCGCGTGTCCATCGCGCTCGCCTGCGCCAATGGCGTGCTCACACTCAAGGTGAGCGACAACGGATGCGGCCTGCCGGCGGATTTCGAGTCGCGCCGGACCAGCGGCCATCACGGCCTGCTGGGCATGGAGCAGCGCGTGATCGCGCTCGGCGGCTCGCTGCATATCGATTCAGCCCCGGGGAAGGGCGTGACCATCCGGGTGGAGGTGCCGCTGACCGATGCCATCGTGGCGCCGCCGCGCAGCGACGAGGACGGATCCGGCGAAGCGCCACGTGAAGCTCCCGCAGCCGGACCGGAGAACATACAGGCTGCCGGCCCCGGCCATGGCGCCGCCGGCTGACGTCCGCTCCTTACATCTTCTGCTTGACGCTCTCGGCAGCGCCCTGGACTTTCTCGCCGCCCTTCTCGATATCCTTGCCCGCGCCAGCCATCGTGTTGCAACCGGCCACCAGGACGACACCTGCCAGGGCACACAGTGCCATCAGCTTTCTCATGATTCTCTCCTTGCCAGGTTGACGCGGCCCTTGCCGCGATGGAAACGGGGACTGCCCGCAGGTGCGCAGCCGCTCGCCACTCACGTGCCGGATTGCGCGTACTCCTCGATCACCCGGAACACCTGCTCGAGCTCGAGCGACTTGTCGAAAAAGTAATCCGCGCCGGCTTCGGCGCACTGCCGCCGGTAGGTGGGTACCTGGGCGTGGTTGGTATAGACGATGCGAATGCCGGGCTGCCCGGTATTCTTCCCGGCCTTGTTTCCCTTCTTCTGCAAGGCACGCAATACATTGATGCCGTTGCCACGCCGCAATTGCAGGTCGACGATGACGACCTCGTACTGGCCCGCCTCGCAGAGGCGCAGCGCCGCGCTTTCGGTATCCGCCCAGTCCACGACGTCGACAAACGGGAATGCGTTCAGGTATTCAAGCAGCATACCGCGCAGGACCGCCGAGTCCTCGATGAGCAGGACCCGCAGCGCTCGATACGAAGGGGCCGCAGCTTGATCCAGCATGGGTTAATGTTAGCAACAGGGTACGGACAGGGACTATCGGGGTCCGTCCTACAGAGCCACCGGCCAGCCGCGCCTTCCGTTTGCGCCGCCTACTCCACCAGGCCATTCTTGATCGCGTAATAGGTCAGGTCGGCGTTGGTCTTCATGCCCATCTTTTCCAGGATGCGCGAACGGTACGTGCTGACCGTCTTCACGCTCAGGAACAACTCGTCGGCGATCACCGACACCGACTGCCCGCGCGAAAGCTTGCAGAAGATCTGGAATTCGCGCTTGGACAGGGTCTGGTGCAGCGGCTGGCCGGTAGGCTTTTCCAGCCCTCCGATCAGCAGGTCCGCCACGGTCGCGCTGACATAGCGCCGCCCCTGGGCCACGGTGCGGATCGCCTTGACCATGTCGTCCGGCGCGCTTTCCTTGGTCAGGTAGCCCGAGGCGCCCGCGCGGATCAGGTTGATGGCGTACTGGTCTTCGGGATAGGTGGACAGGATCAGCACCGGGAGGTCGGGATGCCGCTGCCGAAGCAGCTTGAGCACATCGATGCCGTTGCGGTCGGGCATGGAGATATCAAGCACCACGACGTCGAACTCTCGTTCGCGCAGCCGCGTCATCACTTCGTCGCCGCTGGCCGCCTCCCCTTCCACCCGGATATCGGGCTCGTCGGCGATAAACTGGCGCAGACCGGCGCGCACGATCTGGTGATCGTCGGCGATCAGGACGCGGATCATGGATATCTCCCCTGAGCATGGATGCCCCGGCGCTCGGGAACGGCCGGGATAATGCATTGTAGTGCTTGCAAAGCACCACGAATGCCGGTGTGAGGCTGACATGGCCCCTGGCCGCGCACAAAGAAAAGGGACGGGCTGAACCCGTCCCTGCGCACCAGCATGTGCTTGCACCGGATGGCGGCAGGCGGTCTGCCTGCCACTCCGGGAAACGCGCCCAGGCTTACTGGGCCTTGGCCGCTGCGCCGGTATCGGCGGTAGCGCCGGTGTCGGTCGCGGCCTCGCCCTTCTTGGCCTTGGCGTGGGAGGTGTGCTTCTTGACCTTGGCGGTCGTCTTGGCGTGGGTATCGGCGTCCGCGCCGGCCTTTGCATCCGTCGCCTTGTCGGCGCCGGCAGCTGCACCCTTGTCGGCGGGCGCGCTCACCGCGGGCGCCGCCATGGCGCCGGTGGCGCCAGCCTTCGCATCAACACCGGTGCCTTGCGCCATGGCCAGCGAGGAAGCGGCAGCAATCGTGAGGGCGGAAAGGGAGATCAGCAGTTTGTTCATGGAGAGGCTCCTTGCAGTTTGCACCGCGGCGAAACATTCGCTGCGGTGTTCACTTGATGTGAGCCTTCAGTCTATGGATGCGGACCCGCGCGGTCTGTTAGGAGATGTAATGCCTTGTAAGGAGTGGTGAGGAACGCCCGACGCCACATCGGCGCCCCCGGAGACGCTTTTCCCTGCTTACCCAACGGCTTGCGGCGGCGCAGCAGCGAAAACCGCCGCTGCAACCGACGCACGCGGTTACAGGTTAGGCGCGAGCGCCCGCTCCAGCACGCTGCGTTCTTCGCCGCGGCGCGCCACCATGTCGTCGAGCTGGTCCTGGCCGATCTTGCCCACCGAGAAGTACGTGGACTCCGGATGCGCCAGGTAGAAGCCGCTCACCGAGGCGGCCGGCGTCATGGCCAGCGAGTCGGTGATGCCCATGCCGATCTCCGCCGTATTGAGATAGTCGAACATCGGGCCCTTGACCGTGTGCTCGGGGCAGGCCGGATAGCCAGGCGCGGGACGGATGCCGCGATAGCTCTCGGCGATCAGCTGCTCGTTGGTCAGCACCTCGCCGGCGTCGTAGCCCCACAAATCCTTGCGCACGCGTTCGTGCAGGCACTCGGCGAAAGCCTCGGCCAGGCGGTCGGCCAGCGACTTCAGCATGATCGCGCTGTAGTCGTCGTGGTCGGCCTCGAACTGAGCTTCCTTCTTGTCCACGCCGATGCCGGCCGTGACGGCGAACACGCCGACGTAATCGGCAATGCCGCTGTCCTTGGGCGCGACGAAATCGGCCAGGCAGCGGTTGGGCCGCATCACGCCATCGATCACCGGGCGCTCGCTCTGCTGGCGCAGGTTGTGCCAGGTGAGCGCGACCTTGGAACGGGTCTCATCGGTGTAGATCTCGATATCGTCGTCGTTGACGGTGTTGGCCGGCAGCAGGGCCAGCACGCCGTTGGCGCTCAGCCAGCGGCCCTGGATCAGGCGCGCCAGCATGGCCTTGCCGTCCGAGAACACGCGCCGGGCGGATTCGCCGACGATCTCGTCGTTGAGGATGTCGGGGAATTTGCCGGCCAGGTCCCAGGTCTGGAAGAACGGCGCCCAGTCGATGTAGTTGGCAAGCTCAGCCAGGTCGTAGTTGCGGAAGATGCGCCGGCCGATGAACTTCGGCTTGGGCGGCACGTAGGCGCTCCAGTCCACCGGCGTCTTGTTGGCGCGCGCCTGCGCCAGCGACACCATCGGCGTGGCCTTCTTGTTGGCGTGCTGGTGGCGGATGCGCTCGTAGTCGGTCTTCAGCTCGTCCAGGTATCTGGTTGCGCCTTCGTCCGACAGCAGGCTCGACGCCACGCTGACCGAGCGCGAAGCGTCCGGCACGTAGACCACCGGGCCTTCGTAGTGCGGCGCGATCTTGACCGCGGTGTGCACGCGCGAGGTGGTGGCGCCGCCGATCAGCAGCGGGATCTTCTTGATGCGGAAGTAATCGTCGCGCTGCATCTCGGAGGCAACGTAGGCCATTTCCTCCAGCGACGGCGTGATCAGGCCGGACAGCCCGACGATGTCCGCACCCTCGACCTTGGCACGCGCCAGGATCTCGTTGCACGGGACCATCACGCCCATGTTGACCACTTCGAAGTTATTGCACTGGAGCACCACCGAGACGATGTTCTTGCCGATGTCGTGCACATCGCCCTTGACCGTGGCGATGACGATCTTGCCGCGCGCCTTGACGTCGCCGCCGGCCTCGGCCAGCAGGCGCTTTTCTTCTTCGATGTAGGGCAGCAGGTGGGCCACGGCCTGCTTCATCACGCGGGCGCTCTTGACCACCTGCGGCAGGAACATCTTGCCGGCGCCGAACAGGTCGCCCACGATGTTCATGCCGTCCATCAGCGGGCCTTCGATCACCTCGATCGGGCGGCCGCCGCGGGCCTCCACCTGCTGGCGCACTTCCTCGGTGTCTTCGACGATAAAGGTGGTGATGCCGTGCACCAGCGCGTGCGACAGGCGGTCGCCCACCGGTACCGGGTTTTCCGGCGTGCCGCGCCACAGCAGGTTTTCTTCCTTCTTGGCGCCGCCGCCCTTGAAGCGGTCGGCGATCTCCAGCAGGCGGTCGGTGCTGTCCTCGCGGCGGTTGAGCACCACGTCTTCCACGCGCTCGCGCAGTTCGGGGTCGAGCTGGTCGTACACGCCGAGCTGGCCGGCGTTGACGATGCCCATGTCCATGCCGGCCTTGATGGCGTGGTACAGGAACACGGTATGGATGGCCTCGCGCACCGCGTCGTTGCCGCGGAAGGAGAACGATACGTTGGACACGCCGCCGCTGACCTTGGCGTACGGCAGGTTCTGCTTGATCCAGGCGGTAGCCTCGATAAAGTCCACCGCGTAGTTGTTGTGCTCCTCGATGCCGGTCGCAACAGCGAAGATGTTCGGGTCGAAGATGATGTCTTCCGGCGGGAAGCCGACTTCATTGACCAGGATGTCGTAGCTGCGCTTGCAGATCTCGGTCTTGCGGGCAAAGGTATCGGCCTGGCCCTGCTCGTCGAAGGCCATCACCACGGAGGCGGCGCCGTAGCGGCGGATCAGCTCGGCGTGATGGCGGAACTGCGCCTCGCCTTCCTTGAGCGAGATCGAGTTGACCACCGGCTTGCCCTGCACGCATTGCAGGCCGGCCTCGATCACTTCCCACTTGGACGAGTCCAGCATGATGGGCACGCGCGCGATATCGGGCTCGGAGGCGATCAGGTTGAGGAACCTCACCATGGCCGCCTTGGAGTCCAGCATGGCCTCGTCCATGTTGATGTCGATGATCTGCGCGCCGTTCTCGACCTGCTGGCGGGCCACCACCAGCGCCTCGTCGAACTGGCCGTTGAGGATCATGCGGGCAAAAGCCTTGGAGCCGGTGACGTTGGTGCGCTCGCCGACGTTGACGAAGAGCGTGTCCTCGTCGATGGTGAAAGGCTCGAGGCCGGACAGGCGCATCGGGCGCGGCGGCAGGGTGTCGTTGGTCATGGCTTGATCTTGTTCTGTGGGCTCGCGGTGCATGGTCAGGCGGCTGCGCTGTCGGCGCCGTCGCGGTACTGGCCGGGCCAGGTGCGCGGCTTCTTGCTGGCCACGCGCTGCGCGATGGCGGCGATATGCTCGGGCGTGGTGCCGCAGCAGCCGCCCACCAGGTTGACCAGGCCGGACGCGGCGAACTCCTCCACCAGCGACGAGGTCACCTCCGGGGTTTCGTCGAAGCCGGTATCGCTCATCGGGTTGGGCAGGCCGGCGTTGGGGTAGCACGACACGGCGGCGTCGCAGATCTTGGCCAGCTCGGCGATATACGGGCGCATCAGCGTGGCGCCGAGCGCGCAGTTCAGGCCGAAGGTGATCGGGCGGGCGTGGCGCAGGCTGTTCCAGAACGCTTCCACGGTCTGGCCCGACAGGATGCGCCCGGAGGCATCGGTCACGGTGCCGGAGATCATCACGGGCACGCGCTCGCCGGTGTCCTCGAACAGCTGGTCGATGGCGAACAGCGCGGCCTTGGCATTGAGCGTGTCGAAGATGGTTTCCACCAGGAACACGTCGGCACCGCCCTCCAGCAAGCCCTTGCCCTGCTCGTAGTACGAATGGCGCAACTCTTCGAAGGTCACGTTGCGCGCGCCCGGATCGTTGACGTCGGGCGAGATGCTGGCGGTCTTGGGCGTGGGGCCGAAGGCGCCGGCCACGAAACGCGGCTTGTCCGGCGTGCTGTACTTGTCGCAGGCTTCGCGCGCCAGCCTGGCCGCGACGACGTTCATCTCGTACGCCAGGTCCGCCATCTTGTAGTCTTCCTGCGCCACGGCGGTGGCACCGAAGGTGTTGGTCTCGATCAGGTCAGCGCCGGCGGCCAGGTACTTCTCGTGGATCTCGCCGATGACTTGCGGCCGGGTCAGCAGCAGCAGTTCGTTGTTGCCCTTGACGTCGACATGGTGCCCGGCGAAGCGTTCGCCGCGGTAATCCGCCTCGGTCAGCTTGTAGCGCTGGATCATGGTGCCCATGGCGCCGTCCAGGATCAGGATGCGCTCGCGCAGCAGGGCCGGCAGGTTGGCTGCCCGGGTATAGGGGCGCGCGGGGGGAAGCGAGGCGGGACGTGGGGCGGCGCTCATGTGGGGCTCGACAGCAAGGGAAAAGACAGCGATTTTATCAGTTATATCAATGGTTTGCGGAATGGCGGGCGCATCCGTCAAGTGCCTCCGGCTGCGCCGGGCGGGGCCGGGCGGTTGCCGGGCGGCACCGCCCGGCCCTACACTGGGAAACCATCCCCGGAACGCAAGCCCTGCCCATGCAACACCTCAGCCCCGCCGACGCGCAAACACTGCTCAGCGAGTCCCCCGACGCGCTCTTCATCGACTGCCGCAGTGAAATGGAATACCTGTTCGTCGGCCACCCCAAGGGCGCCCACAACGTGCCCTGGAACGACGGCCCGGACTGGGAGGTGAACCCGCATTTCGTGCAGGCCGTGAAGAAACTGGCGGGCCAGGCGTCGGCCCGGCCCGTGCTGCTGATCTGCCGCAGCGGCAACCGCTCGACAGCGGCCGCGCGCGCCCTGGAGGGCGCCGGCTTCACCACGGTATTCAATGTGCTGCATGGCTTCGAGGGTGACCTGGACGCCGAGCGTCATCGCAATACGCTCAACGGCTGGCGCCATGCCGGCCTGCCCTGGGAGCAGTACTGAGCCCGCATTGAAGCGGGACCGTGGCGGGACGGAACCAGCCGCCAACAAAGCAGAAGCCCGCGCGTGTGAACGGCGCGGGCTTCTGCTTTGTCCGGCGAGGCTCGCTTCCTCCGCCCCCCGGGGGGGCGGAGGTCGCCGCAGCCTTAGTGCCTTAGTGCATTACCAGCGGATGGGTCATCACCGTATCGAACTTGCCAAGGAAATCATCCACCTCTTCCACCGACGGCTCGCTCTCGATCAGACGCTTCACGTCCGCGCGAAAGCTCTCGGCCATCTGGCCGCCGAGGAATATCTCGCGTTTCAGGTTCTTGTCGACGATTTCATAGCCGCCAGAGGCAAGAGGCGCATGCTCGACATCCGCACCAAACTCGACAATGCAGTAATTGTCGCTGTTGTAGATCATTTGCATGGCATACCTCCTGGCTGTCATGGGTAAGCGGTGGGCAACGACTGATACTGGTTATTGCATATGCCGGCACGCTGGCCGGCTGCCCTCCGCGACTTCACCTCCAAGCTGAGGGTGTTCGCCAGGTTTTCAAGGTTTTGCTTCGGCGAACCGCTCGATACATCGCGCTGTTAAAGCGTTCCCTCACTATGTTGAGGCAACGGCGGCGACCGCAAGTTCTTGAGTTGCGCGGGAAAAGATATCGCCTCAGGGTGCCGCGCACTGTGCCCCGCAAGCCGCATTGCCGAGGAAGGCGTCGAGGGCGGCGTGAAAGCGGCCGGCCTGCTCCAGATGGGCCAGGTGCGCGGCCCGGGGCAGGATTTCGAGGCGGGCGCCCGGAATGGTGGCGGCTATCTCCCGCGCCATCGCCGGCGGCGCGCCCTCGTCCTCCTCGCCCACCACCACCAGCGTGGGGCAATGGATGCGCGCGATCGCCCCCGCCAGGTCGAACGCCATGATGGCCAGGGCAGTGCCCACATAGCCGTGCACCGGCGTGGACAGGATCATCTCGCGAACGCGCTCCACTTCCTCCGGATGCGCGCCGCGGTAGGGCGCGCTCAGCCAGCGCTGCAAGGTGCTGTCGGCCACGCCCGCCATGCCGTGCGCCTCCACATGGCCGATGCGCTCGTGCCACATCGCATGGGCGTTGAGCGGCGTACGGTTGACGGTGTCGACCAGGGTCAGCGACATCAGCCGCTCCGGATGCCGCACGGCCACGGTCTGCCCGACCATGCCGCCCACCGAGACGCCGGCGAAATGCGCCTCCGGCACTTCCAGCGCGTCCATCAGGCCGGCCACGTCGTCGGCCAGCCGGATCATCGAATAGGCGCCGATCGGCGCGTCGCTCTGGCCATGGCCGCGCAAGTCGTAGCGCAGCACGCGGTAGCGCGGCGCCAGATGCTGCGCGGTGGCGTCCCACAAGGCGTGGTTGGCGCCAAGCGCATGCGCGAGAATCACCCAGGGGCCGTCGCCCCCGTCGATGCGGACCTGCAGGCTGACATCGCCGACGCGCACGCGGCGGCTTTCGGATGGTGGCAGGATGGCGCTCATGACGGGTCTCCGGTAGTTGGGGCAAACACGATGAACCACCTCGGCGGCCGAGGCGCCGCGGGCTGATGACTCAGTGCAGCGCTTCGCTGTCGCGATGGACCAGGTCGATCTGGGTGCCGTCGGGCTCGGTCTGGCGCAGCTTCACCGGCAACCATTGCAGCGACGGCGCCAGCCACACCTCCACGCGCCGGCTGTCGCCCGCATGCCGCGGCAGGCGCACGAAATGCTTGGCGTGCACGGGGCCGTGGCCGGTATCGACATCTTCCTCCCCTACATACTGCACCTGCATCGGCTCCAGGTCACGCGTATCCGCCACCTCGAAGGTCTCCGTCACGCCGGGCGTGGCATAGCGCTGCGGATTGCCGCGCACCAGCCCCACCAGTTGCAGGAACACGCTGAAGCGGTCCTGCACGGCGGCCGGCAAGGGCACCTGCTTGTCGCGGCCCTCGAACACCAGGGTGCCGGCGCCGTGGTCGAAGCGGGCCGCTTCCTTGCGGTTGCGCCGGCTCTCCTCGTAGCGCTCCGGCGCCAGGCCGCGCTCGCCAAGGGCGCCGCTGCTGTAGAAGGCAAAGCGGAACCAGAGCACGCGCGTTTCCACGTCGAGCCGGTAGTGCGCGCCGTCATGCTGCCAGCGGATCAGGCCGTCCGGGTTTTGTACGCCGTTGACGAAGCTGGAGTAGTGCAGCATCGTCGATGGCGGCGCCGCGTAGCGAGCGCCGTCTTCGGGCGGTGCCTGCGGCGAACTGGCGGCCGCTGGCGCCGTCACGCCGTTGCCGGTCTCGCCCGCGGCGCTGGCCATCGCCGGGCCGGCGCCAGGCGCGGCAAGCAAGGGCGGCGCCTGCGGGGCGGCGGGCTCGGCCGGCACAGGCTCGGGACGCGCAGCGGGAGACGGAGCAGGAAGCGGCTTGCGCGCGGGCGACACGGGACGCGGCGGCACGGCCGCGACAGGTGGCCTGGGCGGCGGCAGCAGGATGGCTTCGATGGCCGGCATGGCGGTCGGATCGCTCGGCACGCCGGGCATATGCATCAGGCCCAGCACCGCCACCAGGTGAGCCGCCAGCACCAGCGCAAGCGCAACCGCCCAGCGCAGGCGGCGCGGGGCCGGCTTATCGGGAGGGGCCGATCGGCCCGTTCGTCGGGCTGACACCAGAATAACCAAGCTCCGAAGAAATCTGCCGTGCGATCTCGCGCACATGCCGGTCGACCGCACCGCCCCATTCTGCATCGAATACGCTCTGCGCGCCGAGCACGATCAGGGCCATCGCGACATGCCCGTTG
Organism: Cupriavidus sp. 96C5-1; assembly: GCF_057798855.1. Lineage (NCBI taxonomy): Bacteria > Pseudomonadati > Pseudomonadota > Betaproteobacteria > Burkholderiales > Burkholderiaceae > Cupriavidus > Cupriavidus sp. 96C5-1. The sequence continues at coordinate 22,022 of NZ_JBYOJU010000052.1, forward strand.
GCATCGAACACCGGCATCGAGAACGCATTGATGCCCGGCAGCACACCACCCCGGGTGCGCGCCGCGCCGTGCGCGCGCACGTCCTCGCACACCGCTTCGTAGTCGGCCAGCGACCGTGGCAGCTCGGGCATATCGTCATGACCGCGCTCGGCCAGCTCCCGTTCGACCAGCGGCCGCGTCTGTTGTTTCGGCAGGTAGGCGCCATACAGGCGGCCGGTGGCGGAGTTGAGCATGGGCATCACATCGCCCAGGCGCAGGCTCACCGTGACCGGATGGCTGGATTCCTCCCAATGGACGATGGTCGGGCCGTGGTTGCCCCACACGGCAATGCCGATGGTCTGGTCCATCTCGTCGCGCAGCTGCGACAGGATCGGGCGGGCTTTCTTGACCGGATCGAGCCGGTTCAGGCCCGCCAGGCCCAGCTGCAGCGCAAAGGGGCCCAGATCGTAGCGCCCGCCGACCGGGTCCTGCACCACCATGCCCAGGCGCTGGAAACTGACCAGGTAGCGGTGCGCCTTGGCCGGATTCATGTCGGCGGCAGCGGCCAGGTCGCGCAGCATCATGGCACGCGGCGAGGCGGCCAGCGCCTGCAGCAGCTTGAAGCCGACCTCGATCGACTGGATGCCGGAGCGCAGCTTGGAATCGTCTTCTTCGAGTTCGGTCATGCGGGATCGCTATTTGGCGAAGCAGGGGAGAAAGCTTGGCAAACTGCACATCCCGGATGGGACGGGCAGGCCGGCTGGCGGGTAAATGGTACGTAAATTTACTATAGCGAAATCGATTTACCAATTTTTAAACCGCCGTTAGACTTTGAGCGCACAAATACAGGCCGGGCGCGTCGGTACCGACGGGCAGCACCGGCCAGATCCGGCGCGCGCATGCTGCCCCGCCACGCAAGGGGCGGCTGCGCAAGGCCGTTTTCTACAGGAGACAACGATGATCCGCCTTTCCCGGTTCCGCCGCCTTTGCATGCCGCGCGCCTGTGCCGCACCCCTGCTTGCCATGCTCGCCGTGGGCACCGCCCTGTGCCAGCCCGCCCGCGCCGCGGACAACTGGCCCACCCAGCCGATCCGCTGGGTGGTGCCCTACCCGGCCGGCGGCGGCACCGACGTGGTGGCGCGCACGCTGGGGCAGGCGCTCACGCCCGCGCTCGGCCAGCAGGTGGTGATCGACAACCGGCCCGGAGCGGCCACCATCGTCGGCGCCGATGCGGTAGCGCACAGCAAGCCCGACGGCTACACCCTGCTGACCGCCGATACCGCCACCCTGGCGGCCAACCCTTCGCTGTACAAGAAGCTGCCCTACAACCCCGACAAGGATTTCGTGCATGTGGGCATGGTGGCGCGCTTCCCGCTGATCCTGGTGACCACGCCGAACTTCCCCGCGCGTACGCTCAAGGAAGCGATCGAATACGTGCAGAAAAATCCCGGCAAGGTCAATTTTGCCTCGCCCGGGGCGGGCAGCCCGCACCACCTGGCCATGGAGCTGTTCATGGACCAGACCAGGACCAGGATGACGCACGTGCCATACAAGGGCGCGGCGCCGGCGGTGCAGGACCTGATCGCCGGCCAGGTCGAGCTGATGTTCCTGGACCTGGCAGCCGGCCAGCAGAACGTGGCGGCGGGCAAGCTGCGCGCGCTCGGCGTGGCCACGCCCAGACGGCTGACGGCCCTGCCCACCGTGCCGACCGTCGCCGAAGGCGGCGTGAGCGGCTTCGAGGCCTATGCCTGGCAAGGCGTGGTCGCGCCCGCCGGCACGCCCAAGGCGGTGGTGACGCGCCTGAACGCCGAGCTGGTGAAGGCGCTCAAGAGCCCGGAAGTGCAGAAGCGCTTCGAAGGCGTGGGCGTGGAACCGGTATCGGGCACGCCCGAGGAATTCGCGCAGTATGCGCGGGCGGAATCGGAGCGCTGGGGCAAACTGATCAAGGCCAAGGGCATCACGGTAGACTAGCGGGCCGCCGCGCCAGCGGCCCTGGCAGCCGCCCGGCGCACCGCGCCGGCCGCGCCCCTGGCCTGGCCTGCGCGCGGCGCCCCGCTTTTTCCTAACGCATTGCATACATGAAACTCGCCACCCTCAAGGACGGCTCGCGCGACGGCCAGCTCGTGGTTGTCTCGCGCGACCTGAAGACCGCCCATTACGTCAACGATGTCGCCGGCAAGCTGCAGACCGCGCTCGATGACTGGAACTTCTACGCACCGCAGCTGCAGGATGTCTACGATGCACTCAACGCCGGTCGCGCGCGCCATCCCTTCCCGTTCGATCCCGGGCTGTGCATGGCGCCGCTGCCGCGCGCCTACCAGTGGGCCGATGGCTCGGCCTACGTCAATCACGTGGAACTGGTGCGCCGCGCGCGCGGGGCCGAGATGCCGCCCGAATTCTGGACCGACCCGCTGATGTACCAGGGCGGCTCCGACGACTTCCTCGGCCCGCACGACGATATCGTGTGCGCCAGCGAAGCCTTCGGCATCGACTTCGAAGCCGAGGTGGCGGTCATCACCGGCGATGTGAAGATGGGCGCCACCCCCGAGCAGGCCGCCGACGGCATCCGCCTGCTGCTGCTGGCCAACGACGTGTCGCTGCGCAACCTGATCCCGGCCGAGCTGGGCAAGGGCTTCGGTTTCTTCCAGAGCAAGCCGGCCACGGCGTTCTCGCCGGTGGCGGTGACCCCGGACGAACTGGGCGAAGCCTGGCGCGAGCGCCGCGTGCACCTGCCGATGACGGTGCACTGGAACAGCAAGAAGGTGGGCGCGCCCGACTGCGGCACCGACATGGTGTTCGATTTCGGCCAGCTCATCGCCCATATCTGCAAGACGCGCAATGTACGCGCCGGCAGCATCGTAGGCTCGGGCACCATTTCCAATGTCGACCGCAGCAAGGGCTACTGCTGCATCGCCGAAAAACGCATGCTGGAAACCATCGATGGCGGCCAGCCGGTCACCGGCTTCATGAAATACGGCGACGCGGTCAAGATCGAGATGTTCGATGCGCAAGGGCGTTCGGTATTCGGCGCCATCGACCAGTTGGTCTCGCCGCGGGCCTGAGGCCGGGGTAAGCCGGGGGTAGCGGTCCCTGTCCCGGCCCGCCTGCCGCTGGCCGGGCCGGGACAGGAATGCTTATAATTGACCGACCGACCGGTTGGCTAATTACCATCGACTGCGCCATGCAGGCACCGGCGGCGCCCCGGACTGCCCAGCGCGGCCCGGCCCACATGCTCCAAGATGGAATGGCCCCGGCCATCGCTGCCCATGACCGCAATCCCTCCGCAATCTTCCCCGCCAGCCGACGCGCATCCTCAGGCCGACGCCGCGTCGCTGTCGCCACGCTACGACCGTTACCAGGCGCTGACGCTGCGCCGGCACGGCCCCATCCTCGAGATCGTGATGGGCGCCGGCCAGTCCGCCAACCGCAAGCTCGCCACCGCCGATGCCAATATGCACCGCGAACTGGCCGAGATCTGGCGCGACGTCTCGGCCGACCCGGAAGTCCGGGTGGCGCTGATCCGCGGCGAGGGCAAAGGCTTCTCGGCCGGTGGCGACCTGTCCCTGGTGGAAGACATGGCCAACGACTTCGCCACCCGCACCCGCGTGTGGCACGAGGCCCGCGACCTGGTCTACAACGTCATCAACTGCGACAAGCCCATCGTCTCGGCCATGCACGGCCCCGCGGTCGGCGCCGGCCTGGTGGCCGGCCTGCTGGCCGATATCTCGATCGCCGCCAGGACCGCGCGCATCGTCGACGGCCATACCCGGCTGGGCGTGGCGGCGGGCGACCATGCCGCCATCGTGTGGCCCCTGCTGTGCGGGATGGCCAAGGCGAAGTACTATCTGATGCTGTGCGAATCGGTGAGCGGCGAAGAGGCCGAGCGCATCGGGCTGGTGTCGCTGACGGTCGACGAGGATGAACTGGTCGAGCGCGCCTTCGAAGTCGCGCGCCGGCTGGCGGCCGGGTCGCAGACCGCGATCCGCTGGACCAAGTACGCGCTCAACAACTGGCTGCGCATGGCCGGCCCCGCGTTCGACACCTCGCTGGCGCTGGAATTCATGGGCTTTGCCGGTCCCGACGTGCAGGAAGGCGTAGCCAGCCTGCGGCAGAAACGGCCGCCGCAGTTCGAGTAGCAAGCCGCGCGGGGTGATGCGCGCGGCACGGGCCGCAAGACGGGAATACCCGGGGCACTGCGCCCGGGCGATTCTCCGGATTCGGCCCGACAATGTCATGCGTGCCATGCGGATTCCGTATTCGGACTCCGCACTTACGATCAATGCAGTTCGACCCCGCAGCCGGCGCCGCCGGTTGCCGACCCCGGAGGCGAGACCCATGTTCGGCCAGATTCCAGATTTCACCAACGGCTTCGAGTTCCTCCGCAAGATGTGGGGCAGTGCCGCCGGCATGCCGGGCGGGCTGATGCCTGGCCTGCAGGCCATGACCCCGCCGATGAACCTGGAAGAAGTCGACAAGCGCATCCACGACCTCAAGGCGGTGGAAGGCTGGCTGCAGCTCAACACCAACCTGCTGCGCACCACCATCCAGGGCCTGGAGGTCCAGCGCGCCACGCTGGTGGCGCTGCAGACCATCGGCAGCGCGCTGTCGCCGGAGACCATGCAGAACGCCATGGAAAACGTCGCGCGCGCAGCCAACTCGCCCGGCAGCGCAGCGCCGCGCCAGCCGGAACCGGCTGCGCCCAGGCGCGTCTGGCCCGAGCCTACGGTCGAGGAAAACGAGGACGAGGAAGACAACGGCCCCGATGCGCCGGAGGCATCCGATGCGCCCGCGCGCCATGCGCAAGAGCCGGCCGCGGCGGCCGGCCCGGCACCCGATGCCAACCTGTGGTGGGACGTGCTGCAGCAACAGTTCAACCAGATCGCCAGCAGCGCGGCCGCCGCCAGCCTGACGCCGTTCGGCAATCTCGGCGGCTTTGGCATGCCCGCGACCGCCGCGCCGGAAGTCCGGCCGGAAGCCGGCGCCACACCCGCGGACAAGTCGCCGGCCAGGCCGCCGAAGCCAGCCAGGAAGCCGGCGGCCAGCAAGCCAGCCGCCAAGACCGCGGCCAAGCCGGCCCCCAAGCCCGCGGCCAAGGCCGCAGCCAAGCGCCCGGCCGGCAAGAAGCCGGCGGCGGCCAAGAGCGCGCCGGCGAACGGCGCCGATGCAAGCGCCGATGCCGGCAGCCCGTCCGACAAAGCCGCGCCCGGCGAGCCGCGGCACTAAGCAGCGCGCGCCGGATCCAGCCGACCCGAGCCACCGATCGAGCCGATGCCAGCACCGAAGACCACCGCGCTGATCATGATGGGCGGCGGCGCGCGCGCCGCCTACCAGGCCGGGGTGCTTCACGGCCTCGCGCGCATCGCCGCGCGGCACGGCCTGGATCGCGGCCGCATTCCCTTCGGCATCATCTGCGGCACTTCGGCCGGCGCGATCAACGGCGCCGGCATGGCGATCCACGCCGCCAACTTCCGCGCCGCTGCCGATAGCCTGGCCGCGCTCTGGAGCGGCATCCATGCCGAGGATGTCTACCGCACGGGCCTGGTGGGCGTTGGCGCATCGGGAGCGCGCTGGCTCTCCGCGCTGGCCTTCGGCTGGGCCATCCGGCGCGCGCCGCGGGCGCTGTTCGACAACGCGCCGCTGGGCGGCATGCTCGCCGAGCTGTTCGACGCCGAACGGGTGCAGGCCAGCCTGGACGCCGGCGATTTCCAGGCCTTCGCGGTCACCGCGCTGTCCTATACCACCGGCCGGCACGTCACCTTCTACCAGTCGCACCGCCGCATCCATCCGTGGCGCCGCAGCCAGCGGCTGGCGGTGGAAGCCAGGATCGGCATCGACCACCTGCTTGCGTCGTCGTCCATCCCCTTCCTGTTCCCGGCGCTGCCGCTGGAGCTGGAAGGCCACCACGAGTGGTTCGGCGACGGCACCATGCGCCAGATGTCGCCGCTGTCGCCCGCGATCCATCTCGGCGCCTCGCGCATCCTGGCCGTGGGCGCCGCCTCGCGCCAGCGGCCGGGCTGGTTCGACACGGTGCCGGCCGGCGGCTATCCGTCGCTGGCGCAGGTTGGCGGGCAGGCCCTGGCCAGCATCTTCCTCGACGGCCTGTCGGCGGACCTGGAGCGGCTGCAGCACATCAACAGCCTGCTGTCGCGCATGCCCGAGATCGCCAACGACCGCGAGGGCTGGCGCCCGGTGCAGGTGATGACGATCTCGCCCAGCGAGCCCATCGAAGCCATTGCCGCCGAGCACGTGCAACGCCTGCCGCGCACCGTGCGCGCCTTGCTGACCCCGCTGGGCGGCACCGAGGCGCGCGGCGCCGCGTTTGCCAGCTACCTGCTGTTCGAACCGGAGTTCACCCAGGCCCTGATCGCCCTCGGCGAGCAAGACGCCATGGCGCAGGAGCACGAACTGGCTGCCTTCCTCTACGGCGTCATCCCGCCCGACGAGAGCGACGACACGGCTGCGGCGCGCCCGTCTACACTGGATGGCGAACCATCCGTCCGCGCGCTGGCCTGATCCCTGGGCACGCCAGCGGCATGGCACCGGGCCGGCCCGGCCGGAGCGGCGCATGCCGCGCTTTCCATCCGGCAAAAAAGTAGGGGAAAAGCCCGATATTCGCCCAAAAAACAGGCAGCATGCCGGTGCGAGCACATCCGCTTCCGTCTTTTCCACGTGAAAAGAACATTGGGAATAATTCGCATCTGGTAGAATCTGCCCGTAATTTCAAAGGCTTACCATGCTCTACCCCGAACTGTTCAAATCGCTGGAAGCGGTACGTTGGCACATGGACAAGGACATCCCCTGGGATTCCTTCGACCCGAGCCTGCTCACGGACGACCAGGCCAAGACGATCCGCATGAATGCCATCACGGAATGGTCGGCCCTGCCCGCCACCGAGATGTTCCTGCGCGACAACCGCCACGATTCCGACTTTTCGGCCTTCATGAGCATCTGGTTCTTTGAAGAGCAGAAGCATTCGCTGGTGCTGATGGAATACCTGCGCCGCTTCCGCCCGGACCTGGTGCCGACCGAGGAAGAGCTGCACGCCGTGCGCTTCGAGTTCGACCCGGCTCCGCCGCTGGAAACCCTGATGCTGCATTTCTGCGGCGAGATCCGCCTCAACCACTGGTATCGCCGTGCCGCCGAATGGCACACCGAGCCGGTGATCAAGCAGATCTACCGCACCCTGTCGCAGGACGAAGCCCGCCACGGCGGCGCCTACCTGCGCTACATGAAGAAATACCTGAACCAGTTCGGCGACAGCGCCCGCTCGGCCTTCGCCAAGATCGGCGTGCTGATGGCCTCCGCCCGCCGCACCGAAAAGCCGCTGCACCCGACCAACCTGCACGTCAACAAGGCGCTGTTCCCCAACGACACCGTGCAATCGCGCCTGCCGGATCCGGACTGGCTCGAGCACTGGCTGGACGAGCAGATCCGCTTCGACGAAGGCTGGGAGAAGAAGGTCATCGAACGCATCCTGCACAATATGTCGCTGCTGTTCGAACGCACGTTCGAGACGGTGCAGGACCTGAACCGTTACCGGAAAGAACTGAACGCACGGTTGCAGGCGGCAGGCGGGGCGCAGCCGGCGCAGGCATAGTCGTTTGCACTGCTTTGGCTGGCGGCGGTTTTTTTTGGCTTGCCGCCGGCGGGACAAGCCCCATCCTCCGATGGGGCTTTGTTTTTTTGGGAACAGGGCTGGAATGGGTGCGCGTGAAGCGGGCCTCAGTGGATTTGAAGTTAAGCTTTTGACCTGGAGGCTGCGCGCAGCAAACGCTCCCATACCGCCCAACCCGCCAACCAGCAACCCCACCCCATGTCCACCCCCGACTTCGAAGCCAAACTGGTCCCCCCCGACTCCCCCGAAGCGCTGGCCGAAAGACTGGCCGCGCTCCCGCGCCCCATCGTCTTCACCAACGGCGTCTTCGACATCCTCCACCGCGGTCACGCCAGCTACCTCGCGCAAGCCAGGGCGCTGGGCGCCAGCCTGGTGGTGGGCGTCAACAGCGACGCCTCCGTGCGCATGCTCGGCAAAGGCGACGACCGTCCCCTCAACCACGAGACTGACCGCATGGCGCTGATCGCGGCGCTGGCGTCGGTGGACCTGGTGGCGATGTTCCGCGAGAAGACACCGGTCGAGCTGATCCGCCTGGTGCGTCCGGACATCTACGTCAAAGGCGGCGATTACGATATCGATACGCTGGAAGAAACGCGCCTGGTGCGCAGCTGGGGCGGCCAGGCCCACGCCATCGCCTTCCTGCACGACCGTTCCACCACCAAGCTGCTGAACAAGGTCCGCCAGGGCGCCTGAGCTTGAACCGGCAGCGCTTCCGCCCGGGAAGCGCAGGCCGCGCACGCGGCATCGAAGGTGTGAATGCGCCGGCTATCAGGCGCAGCTCAGCATATCCTGCACGCCGTAGCGCCGGCGCATCTCGTCCAGCCGGGTGCGCAGCGCCTGGTCGGCATTGCGCACGCGCAGCCACTGGCGCGTCAGCGCATGCGGCGTATCGCTCAGCACCGCGGTGCGCACGCCATGTTCGCGCAGGTTGTCCAGGAAATGCTCGGCATGCTCGCGCTCCTCGAACAAGCCCAGCGAGACCGTATAGGTTTCAGGCGTCCCCGCGCTGACCACCGACACGTCGGTGATATTGCGCCGGCGCAGTTCGCCCAGCTTGCGCTGCAGGTTCTCGCGCGAGGGCTGCGGCGGCAGGTGGACCCACCAGCGCGCCTGCTCCCGCCGCTCGAACTGTTCCACGCGCCAGGCACCGGCCGGCGCGCCCGCCAGTTCATCCGCCACGCGGCGTACCAGCTCCCCGCTGAAGCCGCCGATCTCGACACAAGCCACGGCGGACGCCGCGGCCTGCGTTGCACTGGCGCCCTGAGCCGCCACTGCGGCCTCCGCCGCCGGCGCTGCCGCCACGCGCTGGATGCGTGCCGCGCCGGACGGCGATGCCGGCCGGGCGCCCTCTTGCTGCTTCATCTGGCGGAAGCGCTCGGGGCGTGCCTGCTGCGTGGCGCGTTCGGGCTCCCGCTCGCTTTCCATCCAGCCGGCCAGCGGCTGTGGACCGAACGCGCCCAGCACGGCCGCCAGCAGCAGTGCGTTGAGCAGGACCAGCAGGATGAACAGGCTTCGTTGGAGCATGGGGGCGATGCGGGGGGATCGTCGGGCTTGGGAACGGTTGCCGGAGGGCTTGCCGGAGAATCAGTCCGGGGTGCCGCTCCGGCTTTGCGAGGCCATCACATGGAGGCCCAGCAGCACGAGATTATCGTGCATCTCGAACGGCATGGAGAGCGCATTTGCCAGCACCTGGCGCGCGCCGCCGGACAGCAGGCAACGGACCGGGCCGCGTTCGCCCAGGGCACGCCAGGTGCGCTCCACCGCACCGGCCTGCGCCGCCAGGCAACCGGCGGCAATGGCATCGCGGGTGTTGTCGGCCCAGGGCGCGGCCAGCCCGGTATCGCCGACACCAAGCGCCGGCAGCTGGGCTGTATTGCGCGCCAGCGCGCCCAGCATCAGGTCCAGCCCCGGCAGGATCAGTCCGCCTTCGAAACGGTCCTGCGCGCTCACCACGTCGAGCGTGGTGGCGGTGCCGGCGGTCACGATCAGCAGCGCCCCCTGCGGCCGGTAGCAACGCGCGCCGATGCTGCCGATCCAGCGGTCGACGCCGAGCTGGGCGGGATCGCGGTAGCCGTTGGCCAGTCCGCCGAAGCGCGGGCCCGAGCGTACCCAGTTCACCCCGGTGCCAGCGCCGAACACGGTGCCCAGCGTGGCTTGCAGGCTGGCGGCGATGGCCGCGCCGGCCACATTGCTGACCCACACCAGCGGCTGCGCGCCGCCGGGATCGGCAGCCCGCAGCGAGGCCCATTGCGCCACCAGCGCGGCCAGCTGGTCGTGCGCCACTGCGCCGCCGTGCTGCCACGGCGTGGGCAGCGGCGCCTCGCGCAGCACGGCGCCGCGCCGCGCATCCTCGCACCACGCCCATTTCAGGCGGGTGTTGCCGATATCGATCAGCAGTTGCGGCACGCGCGGCATGCCCGCGGAAGACGCGCTCATACACCCGCTCCCGCACCCGTGGCGTCGTCCGCGGGGCGCAGCGAGACTTCGCCGCTGGCGATGCGCTCCAGGCCCGCTGGCGTTTCCAGCAGCAGGTGGCCCTCGCCGTCCACGCCGCGCGCCAGGCCCTCGGCCTGCACGCGGCCATCGTGCAGCAGGCGCACCGGCTGGTCGCGGTACGCGTCGCGCGCCGACCAGCGGGCCGCCATTGGCGCGAAGCCCTGCGCCAGGAATGCCTCGCGCATCGCCGCCAGCCGGTTCAGCACGGCGGCCAGCAGCGCGGTGGGATCGCAGTCCGGCAGGAATTCGGTCACACCGGCCAGGTCGCGCCCGAGCGCGGCCTCCATTTGCGCGTCGCGCACCAGGTTCAGGCCGATGCCGATCACCGCCCAGACCCGCTGCGGGCCGGCCGGCACCGATTCGATCAGGATACCGGCCAGTTTGCGGCCGTCGATCTGCAGGTCATTCGGCCACTTCAGCCCCACGGCCGCGCCCAACCGCGCATCGCAGGCGGCCAGCGCCTCGGCCAGCGCAAGCCCCACCGCCAGGCTCAGCCCGCTGAGCTGCGCCGGCGCCAGCGGCAAGGGCAGCGCCACCGAGAACGTCAGTCCGGCCTGGCCCTGCCAGGGACGGCCCTGGCGACCGCGCCCGGCGGTCTGGCGGTAGGCCAGGCGCAGCTTGCCGGCCTCGGTCCAGGGCGCGCTGCGGCTGGCCAGCGTCAGGTCGGCATTGGTCGAGCCGGTTTCGTCGACCACCTCGAGGGACCAGCCGCGCGCGGCGCCGGTAAGCGCGGCGCGCAAGCGGTCGGGATCGATGCGCCAGGCCTGGGCTGGCGAGGCGGGCGGCGGCGGAGAATGGTCAGTGGACATGCGGATCGGATCGGCAGTGGGCAACGCAAAAGGCACTAGAAAGCGCGGAAGGCACGCAAGGCTACGGAAAGAGCCTGAAACAGCACGGACAACACGCGGCGGCGGCGCAGGCACGCAAGATCTCGCAACGTCTCGCCAGCGCGGCCGGAACGGGGCCAGGCCTGCGCTGCCAGCGCCCGCGCGGGAAATCCAGCCCGCATTGTAGCTGCGCGAATCCACCGCGGAGGCGGTGCCGGCGCCCGTTGACCCTGCGGGTGGCATAGAATCGGGACTTGCCCATCACATCCCCCCATCCTTTGGACAGCATTACCACGCCAGCCATTGAAGTGACGCGCCTGGACGGAGCGGCCACAGTGCGGTTGCGCGGCGACTGGACCGCGCTTGCCCTCTCCGACTGCCACCATGCCCGCGCGCTACGCGGTGAGTTGCACGCCATTGCAGCGGACTCGCGCTGGTCGCTTGCCGGCCTCGGCCGGCTCGATCATATCGGCGCGCAGCTGATGTGGCAGGCATGGGGCGGCAAGCTGCCCGAGCGGATCGAGGCCAACGAGGCCCAGCGCCGCGTCTTCTCCCGCATTGCCGGCCTGCGCCGGGAGAACTGGAAAAAGCACATGGTGGACCGGTTCAACCCGGTGACGCTGCTGGGTGCTTCCCTGCTGTCGATGTTCTCGCAGCTCGGCAATGGCGTGACCATGCTGGGCCAGCTGACCTTCGACCTGCTGCGCCTGGCGCGCGCGCCGCAGCGCGGCCCCTGGCGCGAGATCTCGGCCAATATCTACAACGTCGGCTACAAGGCGCTCGGCATCACCGCGCTGGTGGGGTTCCTGATCGGCATCGTGCTGTCCTACCTGTCGGCCAACCAGTTGCGCATCTTTGGCGCCAGCATCTTTATCGTCAACATTCTCGGCATGGCGGTGATCCGCGAGCTGGGCCCGGTGCTGGCGGCCATCCTGATCGCCGGCCGCTCGGGCTCGGCGATCACGGCGCAGATCGGCGTGATGCGGGTCACCGAGGAACTCGACGCCATGCGCGTGATGGGCATTTCGCACGGTTTCCGGCTGATCATGCCGCGCGTGATCGCGCTGGCCATCGCCATGCCGCTGCTGGTGGCCTGGACCGATGTGCTGGCGCTGGCCGGCGGCATGCTGGCGGCCCACTTCCAGCTGGATATCAGCGCGGCCTTCTTCCTGCGCGCGCTGCCCGATGCGGTGCCGGTCGCCAACCTGTGGCTGGGACTGGGCAAGGGGGTGGTATTCGGCATCCTGATCGCGCTCACCGCCTGCCACTTCGGCTTGCGCATCCAGCCCAATACGCGCAGCCTGGGCGAAGGCACCACTGCGTCGGTGGTGACCTCGATCACCGTGGTGATCGTGGCCGATGCGATCTTCGCCATCCTGTTCAAGGATATCGGCCTATGACAACCGCTATCGATGCCACGCCCCCGGCTGCCGGCGCCCGGCCGCTGGCCGGACGGACCACCGTGATCGAGGTGCGCAACCTGGTCAAGCGCTTTGGCGAGGCGGTGGTGCACGACGACCTCAACCTCGAGGTCTACCGCGGCGAGGTCTTGTCCATCGTGGGCGGCTCGGGCACCGGCAAGACCGTGCTGCTACGCCAGATCGTGGGGCTGGACCGGCCCACCTCGGGCACCATCCGCGTGTTCGGCGAGGACCTGACGCGGCTCGACGCCGCCCGGCTGCAAGCCCTGCGCAACCGCTGGGGCCTGCAGTTCCAGCGCGGCGCGCTGTTTTCCGCGCTATCGGTGATCGACAATATCGCCCTGCCGCTGCGTGAACTTCGCAGCCTGCCCGACGATCTCATCTGCGCGGCTTCGCTGCTCAAGCTGCAACTGGTGGGGCTGTCGGCGCGCGACGCCGACAAGATGCCGTCCGACCTGTCCGGCGGCATGATCAAGCGCGTGGCGCTGGCGCGGGCCCTGGCCCTGGAACCCGAGCTGGTGTTCCTGGACGAACCTACCGCCGGGCTGGACCCGATGGCCTCGGACGACTACGTGGCGCTGATCCGCGAACTGCGCCGCGAGCTGGGCCTGACCGTGGTGATGGTGACCCATGACCTCGACACGCTGGTGGCGCTGTCGGACCGCGTCGCGGTGCTGGCCGACCGCAAGGTGCTGGCGGCGCTGCCGATCCGGGAGCTGGCCCGTATCGACCACCCGTTCATCCGCGAATATTTCCTGGGCGAGCGCGGGCAGCGTGCCATGCAGGCACTGCCCGCGGCGCCCATGGCGGCGCCCGCGGGCCCGCAATCTGGAGAAGCATGATGGAAAACAAGTCACACGCCTTCCTGGCCGGCGTGTTCACGATCGGCCTCGCCATCCTGGTGATGTTCGCTATCTTCTGGTTCAGCAGCGACCACGCCGTGCGCGTGCCCTACGACCTGATCACCCGCTCCACCGTCAACGGGCTGGGGCCGCAGGCCGACGTCAAATACCGTGGGCTGGACGTGGGCAAAGTCGTGTCGATCCGCTTCGATCCCGCCGTGCCCGGCCAGATCATCGTGCGCATCAGCGTCAACCAGGACACCCCCATTACCAGCACTACCTATGCCACGCTGGGCTTCCAGGGTGTGACCGGGATCGGCTACGTGCAGCTCGACGACACCACCGCGCAGGAGGGCGGCGGGGCGCCGTCGCCACGCCTGCAGACTTCCGCCAAGTCGGTGGCCCGCATCGCCATGCGGGCAGGTTTCTTCGAGGAACTGGAAAAGCGCGGCGACTCGCTGCTGACGCAGCTGGAAACGATCATGGGCTCGCTCAACGATATGTTCCAGGCCGACAACCGGCGCGACCTGATGGACGCGATCCGCTCGGTGCACAAGACCGCGGACGACTACTCGCGCCTGGCCAGCGCGATCGACCCTGCCGTGCGCCAGTTGCCGCAGGTCGCCGATAACCTGAACGCCACGCTGGCCTCGACGCGCCGCCTGACCCAGGAGCTGGCCAGCCCGAACGGCACCGTGATGCGCACCGTCGACCGCGTCGGCCGCGACCTCCAGGGCGCCGCCGATTCCGTGCAGTCCGCCGCCGGCGGCGTCACCCAGGACACGCTGCCGCAGGTCAACGGGCTCGCGCGCGACGCGCGCCAGACCATGCGCAGCATCGACCGCGCCGCCAGCCAGTTCAACGACAGCCCGCGCAGCGTGCTGTTTGGCGGCCCCGCGGCCACGCCGGGCCCGGGCGAGCCTGGCTTCCAGGCACCCTGAGCCGAAGCGGGAGCCACCATGCCGCACCCCCGCGCAATCGCTCCACGCCTGGCGCGCCAGGCTGGCGCGCCGCATCCTTCGAGCAATCCGAGCCCTACAGGCAAACCGAGGCAAGCCATGATGCATCACGTCCAACTCCGGCCGGATCTTTCCGGGACTGCCGGCCTGCCGCGCCGGCTGGCCGCCTGCATGGCACTGGCCGGCTTGCTGCTGGGCGGCTGCGCGCTCACGCCCTCCGCCCCCGTCATCACCTATGACCTGGGTCCGCCCGCCGGTGCAGCCCCCGGATCCACGCCGCTGCCCAAGATGCGCGTGGCGCAGACCGACGGCCCCGCCTGGCTGGACGGCAACTCGCTCTATTACCGCCTGCATTACACCCAGGCGGAGCGCCTGCAGCCCTATGCCACGCAGCGCTGGGTGATGTCGCCGGTACGCCTGTTCGACGATCGCCTGCGCGAGGCAGTGGCCTCGCGCGGCGCACTGACCTGGTTCGGCGATACCGCCGCGCCCGCGCTCAAGATTGACATGCTGGAGTTCGAGCAGGTGTTCGACAGCGCCAGCGCCAGCCGCGGCGTGATCCGGGTGCGCGCGACCGTGTTCCGCAACGGGCTGATCGGGCAGAAGACCTTCGTGGTGGCACAGCCCGCGGCCACCGCCGACGGCGCCGGCGGCGTCAAGGCGCTGGCCGCCGGCAGCGATGCCGCGATCGCGGCGATCCTCGACTGGGTGGCCACGCTGCCGCTGCGGTAAGCCGGTTTCGCATGGCATCGGCTCCCACGCCGCCTCCCGTACCGCAGCCCCCGCCGCGCCATTCCCCGCTGGCGCGGGTAGGGCTGCTGTGCTTCACGCTGCTGGTGATCTACGGCAGCCTGCACCCGTTCACCGGCTGGACCGACAACGGCATCTCGCCGCTGGCGTTCCTCACCGCGCCCAAGCCGCGCTACCTGACCCAGTTCGACCTCATCACCAATGTGCTTGGCTATTGCCCCTTCGGCGCGCTGGTGGTGCTGGCCCTGCACCCGCGCGTCTCCGGCTGGCGCGCCACGCTGCTGGCACTGGTCGCAGGCACGCTGCTGTCGGGCACCATGGAAGCGCTGCAGACCTGGCTGCCCAACCGCGTCTCGTCCAATATCGACCTGATGACCAATGCGCTGGGGGCCTTGCTGGGCGGCGCGGTGGTGGCACCCTTCGCCGCCGCGCTGATCGACCGCGGCTGGCTGCGCCAGCTGCGCCTGGCCTGGTTCGAGCCGCACGCCAGCTTTGCCATCATCCTGATCCTGTTGTGGCCGTTCGCGCAGATCTTCCCGCAGGACCACCTGTTCGGCATGGGCGCCATCGTGCGCGAGTGGCTGACCGACCCGGACTCCTGGCCCGTGCAGTGGCTGCAGAATGTGTTTCCGACGCTGCCCGACGTGATCGAGGGCATTGGCCTGCTGCGGCCCGACGACGTGCAGGGACAGCAGTTGCTGGAATCGCTGGTGACCGCTTGCGGATGGGTCGGCACCGGGCTGTTCGCCTCGATCGCCATGCGCCGCCATGCGCCGATGCTGCGCATCCTGGCCGCCCTGCTGGCCGGCACGCTGCTGCTCAAGGCCACCGTGGCCGAACTGCAGTTTCCCGACGACAATGCCTTCAACTGGCTGTCCGAGGGCGGGCGCTTCGCCCTGCTGACCGGCTCGCTGGCGCTGGTATTGCTGTTGCGGCTGCCACGCTGGCTGCGTGGCGCGATGGCGCTGGCCGTGCTACTGCTGCTGGTGGTGCTGGCCAACCTGCTGCCGGCCAACCCGTATTCGTGGATCTCCGAACAGGGCTGGCGGCTGGGCCGCTTCATCCACTTCAACAGCCTGTCGCAATGGCTGGGATGGATGTGGCCGTTCCTCGCGCTGTTCTACCTGATCTGGCGCTTCGAGCAATTCCAGCTGGACCGCCGCAGCCTGCGGCGCGCGCGGCGCAAGGCGCGACGGCAGGCGGCGGCGCAGGCTGCCGCCAACGACGACACGCCGCCGCCGCAGGCTTGAGCGCCTCAGTGCGTCTGGCCGCCCTGCTCGCGGATATCGTCTTGCGTCGACAGCGCGGTGGCCACCGCGCAGCGCAAGCCGTCGACCATCGTGGCCAGCGCCAGACTGGGCTGGCCCGGATGCCGCGCGGCCTGCTCTGGCAGATAGGGAATATGGATGAAGCCGCCGCGCACGCCCGCCGGCACGCTCTGCGTCGCCAGCAAGTGCATCAGCCCGTAAAACACGTGATTGCAGACGAAGGTGCCGGCGGTCTGCGACACCGAGGCCGGCACGCCGGCCGTGCGCATGCGGCGCACGATGGCCTTGATCGGCAGGCTGGAAAAATACGCCGCGGGTCCGTCCTCGGCAATACGGGTATCGATGGGCTGGGCGCCGGCGTTGTCGGCAATGCGCGCGTCGTCGACATTGATTGCCACGCGCTCGACCGACATGTCCGGGCGCCCGCCCGCCTGCCCCACCGCGACCACCAGCACGGGCTGCAGCGCATCGAGCAGGTCCGCCATGGCGTCGTTGGCCGCGCCGAATACGCAAGGCAACTGGCGCGCGACGATCACGGCCGCATCGGCGCCATCGGGCGTGCCGCCGATGCGCTCGCCGTCGAGCGCGCGCACGACCTCCCAGGAAGTATTGATGGGTTCGCTCTCGAACGGCTCGAAGCCGGTCAGCAGCACGGTACGCATGGCAGGGACTCCTGGCCGGAAGCCCGGTTGCCCGGGCCCCTGGCCAAACTTTCGCGGCGGGACCGCGTTCTTACATGAGGAAATACAGCAGTGCGATATTGGCCACCAGGATCATCAGCGCGGTTGGCACCTGCGCCCGGATCACGGCGTTCTTGTCGTCCAGCTCCAGCAGCGCGGCGGGCACGATGTTGAAGTTGGCCGCCATCGGCGTCATCAGCGTGCCGCAGTAGCCCGAGAACATGCCGATGGCCGCCATCACCGCCGGATTGCCGTGGAACATGTTCACCAGGATGGGCACGCCGATGCCGCCGGTCATCACCGGGAAGGCGGCAAAGCCATTGCCCATGATCACGGTGAACAGCGCCATGCCCACGCAGTACACCACCACGGCCACCAGCCTGTAGTCCATATTGATATAAGCCGTGGTCAGGTGCGCCACCGCCTTGCCCACGCCGGCATCCGCGAACACCAGGCCGAGCATGGCGAGCATCTGCGGCAGCACCAGCGCCCAGCCAAGCGACTCGGTCAGCCGGCGCGATTCGCGCACGCCCTGCACCACCGTGTCGCGGGTGAGCCAGCATGCCACGCCAAGCGCCACCAGGCAGCCGATGCCAAGCGAGACGAAGGTGACGTTCTTGGGATCGAGCAGCGCCAGGCCGGCGAGCTTCACGTCCTTGAACAGCAGCGTGCCGATCACGGTCACCAGCGGAATCAGCAGGGCCGGGATGAACAGCCTGTTGCCAAGGCGCTTGGCCGAAGTACGGCGCTCGGCTTCCGGCAGCGTGCTGTGCTTGCCGTGGCCAACGCCGCCAAAGCCGGCGATCAGCGCCATCACCACGGCGCCGATGCCGACGATGGCCGGCGGCAGCTTGTCGCCGATCAGGAAGACCAGCGCATACAGTGCCCAGAACAAACCCGTGCTGAGGCGGCGCGGATGCTCGCGGTCGGCGAAGGTCATCAGCGCGGTGATGGCCAGCACCAGGCCGGCGAGCCAGTAGAGATAGTCGATCGAGATAATCATGGCTTACTCCCCGCTCTTGGCCGTGGCGGCAGCGCCGGCCGTGGTGGCAGCCTTGCCGCCGCCCACCTCGCGTTCCAGCCACATGTCCAGGCGCTTGAGGCGCACTGCGTGGATCAGGAAGGCGCAGATCGCGGTGGGGATGCCCCACACGGCGATATGCAGCGGTTCCACGTCGATATTCGAGGACAGCAGGAAGGTGTGCATCAGCGCGATGGCGCCGAAGGCCACGAAGATGTCCTCGCCGAAGAACAGGCCAACGTTGTCGGTGGCCGCGCAGAAGGCCAGCACGCGCTGGCGCACCGGCTCGGGCAGCTTGCCGAAGCGGGTCTCGGCCGCGCCTTCGGCCATCGGCGCCAGCAGCGGACGCACCATCTGCGGATGGCCGCCGAGGCTGGTCAGGCCCACCGCGGCGGTCAGTTCGCGCACGCCGAGATAGACGATCAGCAAGCGCCCGACCGTGGCCGAGGCAATGCGCGAGATCCACGCCTGCGCATGTTCGCGCAGCCCGTGCCGCTCGAGCAGGCCGATCACCGCCAGCGGCAGCAGGATGATGAGCGGCAGGTTGCGCGTCTTGACAAAGGCGGTACCGATCGCCGTGAAAATCTGCATGACCGGCATGGGCGCCGCCAGCCCCGTGGCGATGGCGGCAAGCGCCACCACCATCATGGGATTGAAGCGCAGCACGAAGCCGAGGATGATGATGCCGACCCCGACTAGGGGCCAGAGATTGACTGCCTGTTCCATGAGAGACACCAATAGAGTGTGATGGAGGCGAGTGCCACGCGCCGCGTCATGCCGCTCGACGTCGCGCGGGTCACAGTGAATGCCGGAAGCCTGGGGGCGCGTCCGTTGCGATTAACGCGTGGTACGCCCCTTCAGCCGCCGGCGCGGATTGCGATGCCTTCGGCGCCGAGCCGCTCGCGGATGCGGCGCGCAAAGGCAAGCGCGTGTGCGCCGTCGCCGTGCAGACACACGGTTTCGGCGCGAATCGGTACATAGCTGCCGTCGATGGCGCGCACGCGCTGCTCGCGCACCATCTCCAGCGTCTGGCCCAGGGCCACGTCCTCGTCTTCGTGCAGCGCGCCGGGCGTGCCGCGCTTGACCAGCGAGCCGTCCGGGTTGTAGCCGCGGTCGGCGAAGACCTCTTCCTTCACCTTGAGGCCGGCTTCGCGCGCCACCTTCACCATCACGCTGCCGGCCAGGCCAAAGAAGACCAGGTCCGAATCGAAGTCGCGCACGGCGCGCACGATCGCATCGGCCAGCCTGGCATCCTTCGCGGCCTGGTTGTAGAGCGCGCCGTGCGGCTTGACGTGCGCCAGCTGCCCGCCCTGCGCGCGCACCATCGCCGCCAGCGCGCCGATCTGGTACAGCACGTCCGCGTACACCACCTCCGGATCCCGCTGCATCTCGGTCCGGCCGAAGTTCTCGCGGTCCGGATAGCTCGGATGCGCACCGATGGCCACGCCCTGCTCCAGCGCCCACTTCACGGTCTGCAGCATGGTGGCGGCGTCGCCGGCATGCCAGCCGCAGGCCACGTTGGCCGAGCTGATCAGTGCCAGCAGTTCGCGGTCGTTGCCGCAGCCCTCGCCGAGGTCGGCGTTCAGGTCGATATGCATTGCGTTACTCCTCTTCGGTCTTGCGGCCTGTGTTGATCTTGAATCCGGGGGAAGGGCGTCGTCTTGCGGCTCAGGCCACCGCCGCGCGGCTGCGCGTGCGCCGCCGCGATGCGATCACCATGCCGTCGCCCTGCCACCGCAGCGCCTGGTCCACCTGCTGCAGGTAGCGGTCCAGCCCGGCCTGCGCGGCGGCGGCCTCATCCAGCGAGACACGCACGAAGCGCACCGGCGCGCCCAGCGGCACCTGCGCCAGCCGCCACAGGTCGGCGCCGATCACCACGCCGATCTTGGGATAGCCACCGGTGGTCTGGGCATCGGCCATCAGCACGATGGGCTGGCCGGCCGGCGGCACCTGCACCACGCCCGGCAGCACGCCGTGCGAGAGCAGGTCGGCGCCCTGCCCGGGCTGGCGCGCCAGCGCCGGGCCTTGCAGGCGCAGGCCCATGCGGTTGCTGTTGGGCGTGACGATCCAGTCGGACTGCCACAGCGCCTCGCGCGCGGCGGCATCGAAGTCTTCGTATTCGATGCCGGGCAGCATGCGGACCGGCATCGCGTCGCCCAGCTTCTTCACCGGCAGCGCCCAGGCCGGGGCCTGCACGCCCAGCCAGTCGCTGTCGTCGGCCACGCCGGGACGGCCGGCGTCGAGCCGGTCGCCCTCGCGCAGGCCACGGCCGTCCAGGCCGCCGAAGCCGGCCTTCAGGTCGGTGCTGCGCGAGCCCATCACGGGCGCCACCGCAATCCCGCCCGCCACGCACAGATAGGTGCGGGTGCCGCCCTGCGCGGCCGACAGCGTCAGCGTCTCGCCGCGGCGCACGTCGAAGGCATGCCATGACCACACCGGCAGGCCGTCGAGGTTGGCCCGGCATTCGGCGCCGGTCAGCGCGACCCGCATGTCGGCGTGGAAGCGCACGGCGGCGCGGCCCAGCGTGAATTCGATGGCGGCGTCTGCCGCGGGGTTGCCGAGCAGCCGGTTGCCGATGGTGAGCGCGACCGTATCGAGTGCACCGGCGGTGCCGACGCCAAAGCGGCGAAAGCCGGGACGGCCGAGATCCTGGACCGAGGCCAGCGCGCCGGGACGAATGATCTCGATCACGCGAAGGCCCTCCGCGCCGCCCCGGCAAGACGGCAAGGCTGGCGACCGGGCGCGGGCGTGCAAGCGGCGCAGGGAACGGCGCAGGAGACGGCGGAAAGATGGCTCACGGCAGCACTTCCTCTACGACAAATCGCACGGTATCGCCCGGCGCCAACAAGGACGGCGGATCTCGGTCGGCCAGGAACAGTTCGCTGGCGGTGTGCCCGATCAGCTCCCAGCCGCCGGGCGCGGCGGCCGGGTAGATGCCGGTCTGCTCGCCGCCGATACCGACCGAGCCGGCCGGCACCGACAGCCGCGGCTCGCGCCGGCGCGGCGTGGCCAGCGACGGGGACATGCCGCCCAGATAGGCGAAGCCAGGCTGGAAGCCGAGGAAGTACACGACATACTCGCCCTCGCTGTGGCGGCGCACCACTTCCTGCACCGAGAGGCCGGTATGCGCGGCCACTTCGGCCAGGTCGGGCCCGTATTCGCCGCCATATCGCACGGGAATCTCAACCAGCTTGCCCGTGGCCGCGCGTGCCTCGCCCGAAGCCCAGGCGAGCTTCAGGTTGCGCTCCAGCGCCTCGGGATCGGCGTCGGGGCCGAACACCACGGTGAGGTTGTTCATGCCCGGCACCGCATCGACCACGCCCCGCCATTCCGCGGCACGCTGCGCCATGGCCCAGATACGTCGCTGCACATCGAGCGAGGCCGGCGGCGGCACGCTGCACAGCAGCGCGCGCTCGGCCAGGCGGTGAACGGAACATGGGGTCATGGAAGGCACGGGCAGGGGGACCTGTCTTGCAGTGTAGGCGGGCGCACTGGACTAGTCAGGCGCGACGCCGGCTGCGACCCGGTCCGTGAGCAGAATATTTTTTCATCGACAATTTGTCGATAAATTCATGATAACCAAACAATAAGATGCTGGGACTAGGTGTAGACCCTAGGGTTTCCCGCCCTCGTGTTTGCGGGCGGCCAATGCTGCGCCCTGTCCTGGTGCGGCTCGAAGGACGTGCGAATTCAACCGGTGCAAGGGTGCCCGGCGCGGCTCCCGCGACGAACCAGTCCGGTGCGATTCCGGCGCGCGCGGGCTCGCCGGCGCGGACTTGCGCAGGAGAAAAAAAATCGGGGGAAACAGGTCTGGCCGTGGCGCGCATGCAACGCCAGGTAGGTCTGCAGCGGGTGCCGCGGACAAAAAAACGGCCGGGTGGATACCGGCCGGTCTGCTGACAACGTTGGATCTGCGCTGGTGGCCTCCCCTCTCGCCGTGAGGAGGGGGAGTGACAGCCATCGTCATTGCCGATGGTTCTGGCGCATCCTGGCGGCTTCGCTTAGCGCCAGCGGTTCACACCGTCGTCATTGCGGACGGCTTTGGCTCGTCAGGCGAATGACAATTACATCGCTCTCTCGTACCGTAAGTGAAAAATTGCCAGAAATTACAATGATCTTCGCGACTGACCGCCCTTGGATCCCATAATTTCCTTGGAGCCAGGGAGCGTGTCGTGTAGCGCACGAGAGAAATATGCCCGTCCGGAAGATACCCAAGAACTATCAGAACGTAACCGGTATTGCCGCCCACCGCAAAGCCGAGGGTGCGGCCATGTTCGAGTCCACACTGGAGCGGGACTTCATTGCACTGCTGGAATTCGATCCCTCGGTCGAGCGCTTCGAGGTGCAGCCGATAACCCTCGATTGGTCTGACGACCAAGGTCGCCCTCGAAGCTACACGCCGGATGTGTTGGTGACGTTCAAGTCTCACGGCCTTCCGTGCCGAACTGTCCTGTACGAGGTGAAATACCGGGGTGACCAGCGTACTGACCGATCCGAACTGCGCCAGAAGTACAAGGCGGCGATCAAGTATGCCCGGGAGCACTGTTGGCGCTTCAAGATCGTGACCGAGGTCGAGATTCGCACGCCGTACCTCGACAACGCCGCTTTCCTGCTGCCGTTCGTACGAAGAGGGCCACATGGCGTTGCTTGTCGATCAGCTTGCCACCATGCGTCATACAACTCCGGCCGGCCTGTTGCCGAGATGAATGGCATCGCGCGGCTTTGATCCCGACACTGTGGTACTTGGTGGGAACGCGCCAAATCGGAGCGAGCCTAGACGAGAAATTGACCATGGCATCACCTATCTGGAGCCGGCCAGTATGAGCACCCCGGCCACGATGTCGCTCGTTCCGGGCGAGGAGGTGATGTTCCTCGGCCGCCCGCACCGCATCGCGCAAGCTGTGGATTTCGATGAAGTACTGCTGCGCGACCTTGAAACCAAGCAAGTGGTCCGCGCAAAGCTCGCCGACTTGCAGGTCGTCCAGCCCCTGCCCGAGGCACTCCGACCGGACTTGCTGTCGGTGCCAGAACCCGACTGGTCGGAAGCCGAACGCCGTCAGGCGATCATCCTGCCACTGCTCGGTCAGCGGGGACGGACGCGAGACCACGTTGTCGCACGCGCCGCCGAATTCGGGTTGCATGCAAACACCCTGTACAAGTGGCTCAAAGCGTACGAGTCCGCAGGGCTCGTGACCGCGTTGCTCCCAAAGCAGCAACGCAAGGACAAACCGGAGAACCCATGGGGTCTGGCAGTGCTTCTTGAGCGCGCGCATGAGCAGATCATGGTCGATATTGTCAACGAGACCCTTGATATCGAATTCCACAACCCAGTCGTACTCCCAGCTTCGCCGCCTCACCAAGACAATCGCGTCATGAGCAGAGCGCCCAGGTCGATAGCCATAGGAGTTTGGATGGAACATCGGGTCGATCTGCGGCTCCAGCAGGAGCTTGACCGCCGTCTGCGCCACCCGGTCAGCAACCGTGGACACGCCCAACATGCGCACACCACCTGACTTCTTCGGAATCGGGACCCCTTTGATCGGCGGCGGGAAGTAACTGCCGGAACAGAGTCGATTCCATAGCTTGTACAGGTTGTCGCCCAAGCGACTTTCGAATTGCTCGATCGATTCACGGTCGACGCCTGCGGCGCCGCCGTTCGCTTTGACACATTTGAATGCCTCCCAGATTAACACCTTGGGAATGTCATACGGCTTGGTCACGCGGTCGTGCTCCTCCTGCTTGCGCAGTTGACACGACCCCAGACCGGGATGACGCAGCCCCTTCGCTTCACCGCCATTACAGCGGCTTCAACACTACTACGAGCTGCTCCGCCCCTTGCTGGCGCATCACTACTTTCGGCCTCGCCTATCCGGCTTGTGCCTTTCGCTTGGCATCGCCACCGAAGGTTCCCGCAGTTCAACGTAAGAGCCCGGATCGGGCTGACGCTGCCTCTATACCGGACACCGCCGGGACCGTAAGCAGGTATCGTCCCGGCTGATCGCGGGGCAACATCACTCCCCGGTTTTGATGTCGTCTGAGTACTTTCGACACTTGAACGGCAGTTCACGGTTGTTCGTCTTCCTCGATCCATACCTGACGTCTTCACGACGCCTTTTCCATGACGCTCACGACCGGGGCTTTTGACCCAAGCCGCTCATGGTGGCTTGCCACCCGCTCCTGCAAGCCGATGGCGAGGGGCCATACCCTCATCTCCTACGCCGCTTGCTGCGGCACACTAGAATCCGATACCCAGAGCTGATTCGGCCGATCAGCCGTGAACTGCCGGCTGTCCCTGTCCAGTGGGCGCGGCGCAGTCACAACGGGAATCGTCGTGCGAACTCGCTTACCGCGAACTGCACCACGCAAGCCCGTAGCTTCGTCAAACGTCCGACCGAGCGGCGTGCCACTACAATGCCTTCCCGGTTCAGGGCTTCTTCGGTGCGCCTTTGGCAGCTGGTTGCTTCTTTGCCACCGAACCACTAGCAGCCTTCTTGGCAGTCGGGGTGGCGCGAGAGCCTTTGGGAGGCATCGTACTGGTGGCAGCCCCGTTCTTGCCTTTCTTCAGCGGCCTTGGGTCAGGTACTTCCATGGGCTGCACCTTGAGCAGGACATCCTTAGCGTTGGCATCGGGGTTCAGCGTGGGCATCTGGTCGGCCTTGCTTCTCCGAGCGTCATAGATACATGCAAACGCGGCTTCCGCGTAGTTGGTCTTCTTGTAGCCATGTGCTTGCTCAATCCCTTTGTGAGCCCACTCCAAGTTCTTTGGATCGCTGTTTTTGGGATCGAGAACCTTGAGCTCGATCATCGTGATAAATCGCTGTTTGGCCTGATCGAAGCGTACGATCCTGACATCTACGCGCCCTTCGGTCAGCGTCACTTCTTCGTCGACGGTAGCGACCTTGTTTCGATAGAGGCCGCGAAAATACGTCAGCAACCCGGACTGCACGTGGAGCTCGGGCTTGTGCCTGAGAACTGACAGGGTTGGCTCCTCTTCGATCTGCCACATTAGTCGAGCTATGGTGCCTCTGTGTGAGGCCAGTGCTTCGTTGTGGAACTCATCCAGCTGCTGCCCAATCAGTTCGGGTGTAATTGCAGCTTCGTCGAGCTGCTCGACTTTGATCGTTCGAGGCTTGTGCATCCATTCGTCGATCGGGACGCCTTTGTCATGCACCAGCATCCGGCTCTGGCCGAGCATCAACAATGCAAACGTCTGATCAGCCTTAAGGTGTTCGCGCACAAACTGGAAGGCCTCGGTTGCCCCGTTGTTGAATTGAGGTACGTGCTGAATCACCTCGCTAAGGCTCTCAACTGCAACTGCGACGCCGTCGTCCAGCGTGAGCAGTGCGGCAAAAACTTCGGTCGGATTCACACTGACGCCAGTCGGGATGCCAGGCTCAAGTTTGGGGGATTCCGAATACACCACCAAGAGCGCTCGATCGGGCTTGATGTGTCCGGCCGAAATCGAGGTCGCGTGGCACGCCGACCATTGAATGAAGTAGTCGACCAGCGCCTGGAAGAACCGCTCCTGCGCCGACCCTGAAACAAGCGACAGTCCTGCATCGAGACCAGCAATGTCCTGACGCTTGATCATGCTTTGCTGGCTCATATCAGGCTGCCTTCTTCCGAAGCAGCCGCTGGTAGACAGTCAGCACGTCACGACGGTTGACGAAGGCTTCTCCCTCGAGGTACTTCCTGATCTGCCGAAGGCCGGTGAGTGTCGGTGTCGTGTGGTCAAGGGACTCCTCAATAAAGAGCACATTCCCCGGACGATCCAACGCCTCCAGGTACGTGAGGTCCTGCTCGAATACTCGGTCAAGGCCACTGCGTTCTTGACGACCCCGGGTGCGCTCGTCGTGCCAAGCGCCTTCGACGACGCCAAGGCAGAGATCCAGCAGGAAGGCGTAGAGCGCTTCTCCGCGCTGCGTGCTTCGCAGATATCGGCCGACTTCCAGACCCGCGACGGTTGCACTGAAACTGCCCTCGAACTGCAAGTGCGTCGAAGATTGATGCGCGGAGAATTTCGACACCTCCACCAAACCCGATAAGGTCAATGCCCCTAGTGCAAAGTGTGCGGCACGGTAGTAGGGGCCCTGCTTGGTTCGTCGTGCCCGTTGACGCAGCGGCTCAATCCCGTAGAACCGGCATGAAGCAAACGACATGAACAGCAGAAGATGCAGTTGCATGCGAGTCAGTTGGCCAATGCCAGCTGCTTCTGCAGCATTGATCGTGAAAAGGACCCAGCGCGAAAACCGCAACCGTTCCTGTGCACTCTTAGGTATTGAGTAGGACATCTTAGCCATGGAACTTACCCAGTTCTTCTTCAAGCAAAGCCCTTGCCGCGCCTTCCTTCAATGTGTTCGATTTGGCGGTCACCTGTAGTAGATCGATGAGTTGCGCACCGGTGGTCTTGCTGCCGCGTCGCGGCTTTCCGTCCTTACCAACGCGGCCGAGGAGGGCCGGGATCATCGCAGTACCATTGAGATTCGACGTGGCAATCAGATTACGCACAGGACCAGAATCCGCTGGGGCGAACCGACGCATGAGCGCCGCTGCGCGGAGCATGAACCAGCTGTCCAGGCTGGCTTCTGGGGTCTCGATGACTAACGTTGTTGCGCCGTCCGCGCAGACCATTTCGAGGAGTGTCATGCGAAACGCGAGATCGAGAAATTCTTTCTGCGATTCAGAGACGTTATCGCTCGTCAAGCGCTCTTTCGGAACCTCGTGAGTGCTTGATGTCATGAGGATCGAGAACGATGGAATACCAACCCGGCCGGCGCCAGTGGCGATCTTCATTTTGTCTCTCGCATCAAATTGAACCGCCACTGTTTCTTGAAGAAACGCTTCGGCGTAGGCAGTCAGCTTTGTGCGCAGGGTCTCTTTGAAGATTTCAACCTGCTCACGCCCGCGTTTTATGAGTTCGCGGTACTGCTCGGTCAGTGCCTTGCGCTGACTATCCATCAGGTCTAGTTCAGCGCGCTCCGCGTTCAATTCAGCTTCCAATGCTCTGGATGCCTCTGGCGGGTCAGGTAGCTGCGCTTGCAGCATGCCGAGTGCCATCTCTGCCGCCAAATTCCTTGATGAGGATTGACGAAGCGCCTGAAGCGCTGGTGTGATCTGTTTTGATACAGCGTCGCGTTTGGTGTCGATTGCCGCGGCGATCGCCCTGATCTCTTCGACCTTTTTTTCCAGAGTGCGCACTTGCGCGGCGGCCAGGTGCTTAACATCAGCGCTCTTGCCACGGCCCGCGATTGGATGGTGGCAGACGAAGCAGTTACCCTCTTTGAGCTGTTTTGCGATGGTCTGTCGCTGACTTCGATTTCGGTTTCCGCAGACGAAACAACCCTGACCCGAACTGAGTCCGGCCATCAGGAACCTAGCCTTGTCGTCGATAGTTGGGAGGGCCTGTGCGATGAACGTCGCGTCGGCGTTTTCCAGTTCATCTTCGAGGTCAGCGAGCGTTGCTTCTGCTTGATTGAGTTCGATATCAAGATCGCGAGCTTGTGACTGCAGGCTTGCGACGAACTCTTGGTGCTTCAGGTGATCTTCGGCAGCAGTACTGCGCGCAACCTTCGCAGCTTCGATTCGGGTGAGGAGGTCATCGATATTTTGTACCGCCAAGGCTGCAGCATGGCTCTTTTTAAGCCGATCTTCACGAGCGTTCAGCTGGTGAGTACGATTGCGATAGATTGAATCCAGCCGCTGGATGGATGCGAAGGTCTTGTTCGTTTCTTCCGTTAGAGCTCGGTCAAGAAAAAGAATCTTAAAGAACTCGTACTGTATCGCCGCGGACCACAATATCGGCTGCCGCTCTTCGGTGAAAAACTGAAGATAGCGTATCACCACATGATAGTCGTAAGAGGACGCCAGCCCGCAGAGCCTCGCCATTTCCTCTGAAAACTGAAGCTCCGTCGTAACGGAGCGGCTCCTGCCGTTTACCTTGACGGACTTCAGTGCCATCGTCCCGAGGGAACGAGTCACCGTTATAGCCCGGTCCCCTACGGTAAAATCAAGCGTCGCCGTAGCGTTGTCATCGAGCATTTTAGGCACGCGGTCCGCGAAGAACGAGAAGCGCTTGTCCAGCACAAGCTCACGCTTGCTGATCCGGCTCAGGTCACGATCTGCTTTGGCTCGCTCCAGCGGCCCAAGCAACATCCGCATGAGCAGATTTAGCAACGTGGTCTTACCGACGCCATTGATACCGGCAAGGACTGTGATCCCTGAGGGGAATTCAAGGTCCAATCCGCGATTGTCGATTCCAGGGTAAAGCGAGTAGTTGCGAATACTAAGCCGGGCGACAATCGGCAGCCTGATTTTTGACTTCACATAACCCCCGGATCATTGTTTTCTCGATCAGCCATGCATTCATGGTCTCGCTTGGGCTCGCACTATCTTGTGTGCAATTTCTTGGAGATTTTAGCGCGGCCACGACCCGTATGGTCGTGAAGCCGCCCGATCCGTTATTCAGAAGGCGCAAGTTGTGGATTTAAACGTAGTGGCCGGCTGGTGGTTCCGAGCGTCACGACAATCAGGCCAGTCGACCGATCCTGTGAAATACAGAGCAGCCCGACCGGCTCAACCTAAGCCCTCTTTTCAACTGAGCCTCCCGCGTCGCGCCGCAATAGCGCTCTGGAAGGCGTTCGCATAACGCCATACCTACAAGCTCAGGCCGGGCGAAGACGCACCAGATCTTCGCTTAACGATGCCTGCCACCCCTGCTGCGCACTGGTCTTCATGGCCCGGATCGGCGTGACCGCCTCACAAACATAACCAGCACCCGCAGCCAGTTCGCGAAGGATATCGCCGACATCGATCAAAACGTCAGCGTAACGACTGTCGCCCACGGTCATCAGTACGGCACCCTCGGGATTCATCCTACCTCGCAAAGACGTCAAGATCTGCACTAGGTCGGCGAAGTACGCGCCGATCATGTCGGGCAGGTGCGGATCCCAAAGTTGATCACGCTTCTTCTTCAAGGCGTCAACCGTCTTGCGCAGTTTGCGCGAGTCCAGCCCCTCCCAACTCATGTCGCGGTGGACCTGCACGTGCGACCGCAAGGTGGAACTCCGCAGCTCGGTGTTATCAGCCCGGCTCTTCAGGTAGCCCAGCACCCACAATTCGACATTATAGATGTCAGTGTAATCAAAGCTGTTCGGGTACGGCGGCGAAAACAGCGCGACGTCGACCTGGTCGACCTTGTCGACTTCTACACGCGAGTCGCCGCGCAGCAGTCTGTAGCTCTCGCACGCGCGAGCGCCGTACGCGCTGATATCGAACAGCGCCGCTTGAAACGCTGCCTGGAACGCCACGCTGACGTCGTGTGGGCTCTTCTGGGTGGTCTGCCAGTTGGAGCGGTACCGACGCCCCTTACCGCTGATCACGACATTGCTCACGTCAACTAGGATACTCCCGAGCAGCACGCGCAGCAGGCGCTGATTGACGGGGTTGGTGACTTCATCGATTGCTTCACGGATCGTCAGGATGCGGCGGAACGTCTCCCGTGGGAAGATCCAGCGATCCTTGAGGCCGGGCTCGACCATGGTGGCCGGCCACGACTCGTAGCGAATCGATCGCAAGTTGGCAGAGCGGCTGTTCATCCTCTTGACGACGCCGGCGAAGTCATCAACCAACGACGCGTGGTCGTACTTCGACAGCTTCGCTTCAATCAGATCGGCCAAGAACGGGTTGACCTCGATGGACGTCGACTCGATGCCCAGAAATTGGCATGTGAGCGCAGTCGTCCCCGATCCCCCGAAGCAATCCAGGCAAGTCGATGGCCAGAATCCCAGGCAACTGAGCGATTCAGCCACCATCAGCGGCGAGAACGCCTCCTTGAATCGATACCAACGCTGGAACGGCAGGTTGTGACTAGGCATGTTCGATGATATCGGCACACCATCGACCAAGTTCTTGAGCCACGACGAGAAATTTCTGCGTTCGGCCGCACCAAGTTCTGGACAGTTCTCCTTAATGAATGTGCTGATGGTGGCTGCGTTCATGTCCCTAATTCCTCCGGTCTGCTGGACGACGGCGCGTCGAGATCGTCTTGCCGTGCGCTGACCATTTGAATATTATGAAACCTAACATTCATTCAAGCAAGCGCCAGTGCCGCTCAAAAAACCGCCATCCCCCACGCCCGAAGAAATGGCCGAGGTCATCCGCAGAGCTTGGCAACGGAAAGATATTTGCCAGAAGCAGGTGGAGCGTGATCTGGGCATCCATCAAAGCCAGTTCTCAAAGCTTGTGAACGGCCAATTCAAGGAGGCGAACGGACACGCTAGGCGGCTATTTGAATATTCAAAACGGCATGAAGGTGCGGCTCAGAGGCAGTCGGGCGCAGCAGACACTGAGGCGCTTCGGTCGGCCTTGACGGAGCGCCTCATGCGTGCATGGGACGGTACAACTGAAGGGGCTCGGGCACTCGAAGCCATCCTCGACGGCGTTGCACGCCTGCGGGGTAGCCCACCTCGAAGAGTTTGAAGACCACGCCGCTCGTTCCGCGGTCGCAGTGAGTCTTGGCAGGAGGGGGGGCCGTGTTCGATCGATGCTCGTTAGCTGTTTACCCCCTGGAGACTCCCTTATACTAACCAACCAATCCGGATTGATGACAAGCAACCAACGGGCCCAGGGAGAGAGTAGATGACGCCGAACCAAACTCGCGCCGGAAGCGCGATGGCTTTGCCTTTCGCAGGAACGCGAGCATGATGGATCTGCCCGTCCTTGAGCGCCTGCAGATCCGGAACTACGGCCTCTACCCTGGGCTGAAGCGCGATGGCGTATTCGACATCGATCTAGCGCCCGGCTTGACCGTCGTGCTCGGCGCCAACGGCTTGGGCAAGAGTACGCTCGTCAACATCCTATTTCGGATGCTCACGGGCCCCTGGAACGTAAGTTTGCCTGACGGCAATCTCGGCACGGCCAACCTTCTCGCTGTGCCGCTTAGCCCCAAGTTACGGTCGACGTTCAGCGCGCGGGTCAATGACGCTGCTCGTGACGCCCAGGCGACCATTGTGTTCACCATCGGTGTGCACAGGTTTTCGGTCACGCGATCGCTGCAGAAGCTAGACCTAGTGAGGTTTTCCGTTGACGGCGCGCCCGCCGGCACCGACGAGGGAGAACTCAAGAAAGCTGTGCTCGCCGCGTCGAGCATCGACAGCTATGGCGAGTGGATATTCGTTCTGCGCACGATGGTCTTCTTTTTCGAGGACCGCCGGATGCTCGTGTGGGATCCAACGGCTCAACGCCAGTTGCTGCGCTGCCTGTTTTTGGAGCCGGCCCAGGCGCGTGATTGGTGGCAAGCGGAGCGGGAGATCCTTGAACTCGATACGCGCATGCGCAACTTACACGCGGCGCTGTCTCGGGAGGAGAAGGAGGAGCGCAAGAACCAGAGCCTGTCTAAGGCGGCGCCGGAGGTTCGCGCCGAGCTCACCTCTAAGGAAACGCTCCTGCAGGGCACACTCGACCGCCAAGCCAATCTGGTTGAGAGTATCGCTGAACTGGACGAAGCCCGCCGGCGCCATCGTCTGGACGCGTTGCGCGCGGCGCAGACATTGCATGCCGCCCTCCATGAGTTGGAGCGCGCGCGCTTGGCCGCAGTTGAAGTGCGATATCCGTCCGCCGATGAGTCGATGCGCTATATCTTCTCGCGCTTGATGACCGATGACGTGTGCGGGGTCTGTCAAACGCCAGGCCGGCAAGAGAAGCGTCAGCAGATGCTGCACGCAATCGACACCAAGCACTGCGTCCTGTGCGACGCAAAGGTCGAACCTTTCGCAGGCGAACCGATCAACCTCACCGATGAACGCATAAGCGCGCTTCGCGCACGCGTGGAGGAAGCCAAGGTGACTGAGGCAGCGAGTCGACAGTCGCTCGATACCTCCGCGACTGACTACACCGTAGCTGCAAAGAGCCTGATCGAGTTAAATACGGAGGCCGCAGACTTGACGGCGGACATCGAGGCGCTCGTTCGTCAGCTCCCGCCTGATGAACAGGTGGCGCGTCGGCAAAGCGACGACATGATCAAGCTCAAGAAGCGTGTCGAGGCGATGAACGCGGAGCTCCAGGTCAAGCGCGAAGCCTTTGCGGGGAAGCTCGCGACGTACCGCCGTCAGATTGGCGAATTCGCCTCGCAAGTCAAAGCTGCGTTCGACGAGATCGCTCGTGGCTTCCTGATCGAGGACGTGTCACTGTCGTGGACACCCATGCGAGTGCAGCTAGGCCAGGCCGGCACCTCTGGCGTCGTCCTCACGCCGATTGAGTACCCCTCGTTCAGCATCGAGATGACCGGCGCCAATTTTTCGGCGGTCCAGCGGCGTGACAGCCCCGAGCAGGTCTCCGAGAGCCAGCGTGAGTTCATCGATCTCGCGTTCCGGATGGCTCTGGTGCGCGTGGGCTCCCAGAGCCAGACCTCGACCATCATCATCGACGCGCCGGAATCATCGCTCGATGCGGTCTTCGTTAATCGCGCGGCCAAGGTGCTGACCACGTTTGCCAATGCCAACAGCACGAACCGCCTGGTAGTAACCTCGAACTTGGCGGCTGGCAAGCTCATCCCGGCAATGCTCAACGCCGCGGAGAGCAACCCGAAGGCACGGTTCGACCGGATTGTCGACCTGTTTAACGCCGGCGTCCCGACCCGGGCTATGACCACTCTGCGGGCCGAATACGAAGAGCTCCGAGAGGAATTGTTTACGCAAATCGACGCGAGCCTCCAGCATGCCAGCCGCGCCTGAGTCGAGCGCCTCGTTGGAAGCACGCAAGCGCCCTATTCGAGTGCTTGCGTTGCTCGACGCACTGGCCGACGCCTCAATTTTCGACGCGCCGCTGCGGGTAGTGCACGAGCTAGCCTACCTGTCCAACGTGTTGGCCCCTGTCTTCGAGCTCGCCCCCTTCAGCGCGAGCCTACTCAAACGCCAGGGCGGTCCGTACTACCCTGAGCTGCAAGAGACGATTGACTTGCTGGTGGGGCGCGGTATGGTGTTCGCCTCGGGTATCCGCTACGAACCCGTGCCCGAGGAGAAGCGCTACCGCCTGCATGCGAACTACCGGATCAACCGCGTGCTGGCGGGCCCCGCGTTAGCCGCCTATCACGAGGTCTACGCCGACACCGGTGAGCCCTTTTTCATTAGCGAACTTTGCGCCGCCTACGGCATGCTGGCCGATCAGGAGTTGGGGCAGGCTTTCCGATTCGATGCGCGCTACGCGGACAAGGACGTCGACAACAACGAGGTGATCGACTTCGGTCAGTGGGTCAACGCTGCCAGCACGAATTTCTCGCGTAACGCGGCCATGTCGTTTCGGCCCGGTGAATCGCTGCAACCGGCCGAGCGCATCTTCATGTACATCGAGCACGTACAGAGGAAGGCTGCCCATGGCCGCTGAAGTGCAACCCACTACATCGCTCGATCTTGGCGCTTGGCAAGGCGACCGAGCCCAGCTCGCGACGGCGCGACGACCTTCATATGGGGACATCGACGACTTACCGCCTGAGCTGCGCTTCCAGGTGTATGTCTCGCGAACCGTCCAAGCGCGTGAACGCCAAGCGGACGCTGAAACTGCGGGCGCGGCCGCATTCATTTTGGTAACGCCGCGACAGCAGGAGGCGCTCAAGACGGGCCGATCGTTCGACCGGACTGTCCACACCGGGCGCGTCCGTCTCGCTGGCCGTGTGCACTTCATGACCCATCGTGCGGCGAGCAGTGCGTTTGAGGAGTACGCGGGCGACGCCAACGGCTTGTTCGGTCGTATTGCCGAACTCCAGTGCGATCGACTGCCCACTTTGGTCTACGACCCGAGCGCCGGCAAGTCGACCCTGACCTACTACCCGCAGGGTACGCATACGGACGACGGCCTCGTTGAGGTCCAGCTAGATGCAGGCCCCGTCACCGAAGCCGAGATTCTTTCCGTGATCGAGGCGGTCTACCGGGCCGAGCTGTGCACGCCGGACAACTCCGGCCCAACGAAGATCTGGCAAAACGCCAGTAAGGGCCATCCGATTGAGGAAGCCGAGCGCACCGTGCAGCAGTTCTTGCGTGTGGGTCTGGCCGCCCGCTTCCACTGGTGCACGATCCGTGCTGAGCAGTCGGGCAAGCTCGGCCGCACGGATCTCGAGGTCGTTGACGATCGCACCGGCGAGGTGGGCGCCATCACCCACCATGCGCTTCTTGAGCTGAAGGTGCTGCGCAGCTTCAGCCACTCCGGAACGGCGTACCCGGCAGCATCGACCGATGATGCCGTCTCCAAGGGCGTAAACCAGGCCCACTGCTATGGCGCCAACAACAACAGCCTGTTGCGCATGCTGTGTTGTTTCGACATGCGAACCCATGACGTTGGCGACACCACTACGTTCGCGCACGTTCAGACCGACGCCACCAACTTGTGCGTCAGCTTGAAGCGCTGGTACATGTACCGCTCTTCGGAGCACATGCGAGACGCCATGGCACAGCGCCAGATTGAGGCAGCCAACGACGCATCGGCCAGTGGACAGCAAACTGCTCGCCGCAACGCAGAGGGCGACAAGAGGGCCACCCCATAGAAGACAACGCTGGGTCGTCGAGCGCAGCTTTGCCTGGCTGGAGAAGAATTGCAGGCTATGGAAGAACTGCGAACGCAAGCGCAACACCAGCCTGCTGTTCGTTCATTTGGCCTTCTTGGCTCTGGCTGCTCAGGAGATCGTGAACGGGTTCCTGGGCGATGACTCGAGGGGCTCTGAGGTATGGCTCCTCATTCGCATGCACAAACTGCTGGCACAGTCGGCGGCGGTTGGCCAAGTATGTTTTAACGTTTGAACGTCTATCCCGTTCGGAATCTTGGCTTTCTCCCAGCATCCCTCGGCCTTTGCGAGTGAAAGCAAAATCTCGTGCAGTTCTGCGTTGCCGAGTCGAGTGGCGTCGGTCTTCCCTACCAAGCCAAGCCTGTAACTCTCACCTTTTCGCCACTCGAATTCGATCAGGCAGAAATTTGCAGTCTCGACACAAGCATCCGCGACGATGACCCGTCGCCGCGCTTTCGTTTTTGAGTCTAGATACGACCATTGCCTGGTACGCGCTGGCTTCAGCAGGGGAATGAACTCCGTGCCGTCGGCTGGCGAACGAACTGCTGCCGAAATATCGGAGAGTTTATTCAGCTCAGCGATGATGGAGATGAACGATTCGAAGCTTTGCGTCAGCCCACTGCGCCTCGCGATAGACCCTACCACCTTGGCTCGGGCGACGTTCTGCTCGGTACCCGTGCCGCCGCCAGTACTAAGCTCGTCTACTGCGGCCGGTCGAAAGGTTTTCATACCGCCGCTTTTGTACTGATTGTTCTCCTTGAGCCGCTTGCTTGGCACTTTTCCGGCTATGTCGGCGAAACGATCTGTCGGGAGCATTAGCTTGACAGGAAGGAAGATGTTGCTGCCCGCCCGCTGGCTTTGCAACTGCGCCTTCTCGCTTTCGGAATGTGAATTTTCAACCTGCATGAAAGCCGGTCGCTTCTGGTTTTCCGGTATATCAGTCGAGGGGTCTGCTTGGCGGTTGTCGTTGTCGCGGAGAATCGTAAGGTTCTTGAACGGGAAAGGCGCAGTGCAGCGGTCAATTGCGAACACCAGATGCCTCCATCTGCCCATCGACATGATGGGCTTGTAGTGCACGGCCAAGTTCGTCGCGCCGCTGAAGGGGAAGGTTGTTTCCATGTGAACCCTGCGGTGATTCGCGGATCCCTTCATGAGCGTGTCGTGCAAAAGCGTTGCACCATGCCATGCCTCTTCTGAGGTCAATATGCGCCCGATAATCCAGCCGTCTTCGTCCTCGAGATGCTGCCGCAGCTTTAATACGCAGTTATGTTCCGCCTGAACGTAACCGCTTTTCTCAGTGTTGATCAACGAGTGCAAGTCGTTCCGAAACGCGCCGGAGAACAGCGCGTGCGCGAGATCGGTGGAGGTGGCGTAATAGAAACGCACGATCTCGGCCATCGGTATGAGCACGCCGTATGGGTCTCCCTTCCACGAGATGGCGATGCACTTGCTTCCCATGCCGGCGCCGCCAATGCGGTACGCATTAAACGGGATGAGTTGCTGGCCTTCTACGACTAGGTTGGCCGCAACGACTCGGGTCGTATCATGCGAGACTCCGAGATCTTCGAACGTCGTCGTCTTCCCGGCCCGATCAGGTAAGCAGTGTCCTTCCTGCCACAGCGAGCCGATGGACAGCAGCTGGAGCTGCCCGACCCCGATCAGGATCGTCTTGCGGTCGTCGTGGACGACGGAGTTGTTGGAAGCATAGTCGGTTGCACCCTGGCGTAAGGGGCTAATGACGACCTGGACGTATGGTTCAGTGGGGATGTCGTAGTTCCGCTCGACGGCCCCAAACCAATCCACACGCCAGATCCGGCCG
Source organism: Cupriavidus sp. 96C5-1 (assembly GCF_057798855.1). Taxonomy (NCBI): domain Bacteria; kingdom Pseudomonadati; phylum Pseudomonadota; class Betaproteobacteria; order Burkholderiales; family Burkholderiaceae; genus Cupriavidus; species Cupriavidus sp. 96C5-1. The sequence continues at coordinate 58,248 of NZ_JBYOJU010000052.1, forward strand.
TCTTTCGGAAATTCCTTGATCGGTGGAATCGTCCGAGTCACTCCCTCTCCCAGTCGCTTTTATCGTTGTGTAGTCGCGCTGATCGTTGTCAAGTCGCGTTAAGGAATGTCAGGCGAAGCCAGCCTTGTGCGCCTGCTCGTCGGCGTGGTAGGAACTGCGCACCATGGCGCCCACGGCGGCATGGGTGAAGCCCATCTTGTAGGCTTCGGCCTCGAACATCTTGAAGGTGTCCGGATGCACGTAGCGCATCACCGGCAGGTGGTGGCCCGACGGCGCCAGGTACTGGCCGATGGTCAGCATGTCGATGTCGTGGGCGCGCATGTCGCGCATGACTTCGAGGATCTCCTCATCGGTCTCGCCCAGGCCCACCATCAGGCCGGACTTGGTGGCCACGGTGGGATTGCGGCGCTTGAACTCCTGCAGCAGCTTGAGCGAGTGCGCGTAATCGGCGCCCGGGCGCGCCTGCTTGTACAGGCGGGGCACGGTTTCCATATTGTGGTTCATCACGTCCGGCGGGCCGGATTGCAGGATGTCCAGCGCCTTGTCCAGGCGGCCGCGGAAGTCCGGCACCAGGACTTCGATGCGGGTGGCCGGCGACAGCTCGCGGGTCAGCGTGATGCAATCGACGAAATGCTGGGCGCCGCCGTCGCGCAGGTCGTCGCGGTCGACGCTGGTGATCACCACGTAGTTCAGCTTGAGCTGGGCGATGGTGCGGGCCAGGTTGCCCGGCTCATTGGCGTCGAGCGGATCGGGGCGGCCGTGGCCGACGTCGCAGAACGGGCAGCGGCGCGTGCACTTGTCGCCCATGATCATGAAGGTCGCGGTGCCCTTGCCGAAGCATTCGCCGATGTTCGGGCAGCTGGCTTCCTCGCATACCGTCACCAGGTTGTTGGCGCGCAGGATGTCCTTGATCTCGTAGAAGCGGGAGCTGCCGGTGGCCGCCTTGACGCGGATCCACTCGGGCTTCTTGAGCTTCTCGGCCGGCACGATCTTGATGGGAATGCGCGCGGTCTTGTCCGCCGACTTCTGCTTGCGGGTCGGGTCGTACTGTTCCGCCTGGGGTTGCGGGGCTTCGCTGGAAGTGGCGATCAGGGCGTCGCTCATAGTGTTCTCCGCACGCGCGGTGCGTGCATATTCGGCTGGATGACTAATTGGCCAGGGCCGCGGCGGTATTCCGGTCGGCTGCCAGGGCGCGTTCCTGCGCCACTGCCAGCACCTCGCACAGCGCCGCCGCAAGGCGCCGCGCGATATCGGCTTGTTGTGCCGCGGTCACGGGCAGGCGGGACGCGCCAGCCGCATCGGCCACCGCCAAGGTGGCGCCCGCCGTTGCCATGTCGACCGTTTCCAGGCCGGCATAGCCGCAGGGGTTGATGCGCAGGAAGGGCGCGAGGTCCATCTGCACGTTGAGGCTGACGCCGTGATAGCTGCAGCCGTTGCGGATCTTCAGGCCGAGCGCGGCGATCTTGGCGCCCTGGTGCGGACCTTCGCAAAGGTAGATACCAGGCGCGCCGGGCTTGCGTTCGGCTGCGAGATTATACGCTGCGAGCGTGTCCAGCACGGCCTGCTCGATCGCGTGGACCAGCTCGCGGACCATCAGGCGGCGCCGGCGCAGATCGAGCAGCAGGTAGGCCACCACCTGGCCAGGACCGTGATATGTGATCTGGCCGCCACGATCGATCCGCACTACGGGAATCGCCTCGTCGGGCGCCAGCAGGTGCGCGGGATCTCCCGCCTGGCCAAGGGTGTAGACCGGAGGGTGTTCGACCAGCCAGATCTGGTCGGGGGTATCGGCAGTGCGTGCGGCGGTATAGGCGCGCATCGCGTCGAAACAGGGTTCGTAGTCTTGCCGGCCCTGCTCGATGACTTCGATGGCTTGTATCGATTGCATCCCGGCAGTTTAACGAAAATAAGGAAAAGGGGCGGATCGCACTGGATGCCGCCCCTCTCCCGCTCTTTCACTCCGCGCTTGCCCGGCTGGCATCGGGGGTGTCCCGCGAATGCACCAGCCGCAGATGGCCGCGTGCGCCGCCACCCGCCTCAGGAGGCAGTGACCCGGTCCTGGCCAGGCGTCCACTCGGTGCCTCGAACCAGACGCCGCGCCATGCGCCCCAACAGGTGCGGCAGGCTGACGGCAGGCCGGCGGGCCTCGGCGATCAGGGCCAGGCGTACCGGTTGTTTGGCGCGCGGATCGATGCTCAGCGTGATCTCATCACCGCTTTCGAGCAACTGGCTGCCGCCGCAGCGCAGCCAGTAATCCTCCGCATCGCCGGCGCGGGTCAGCCAGACGTCGGTTCCGGTAGCCTCTTCCACGCGCAGGCGCTGGGCGGCATGGATGGAAAGCGAGGTGACTTCGCCCGGGCTCAGGGTGAACAGGGTTGTTGTGAGCAATGTTTTCATTTTGGGCATCCTTCACTGGCATCGCCGCTCGCGCGCCCGCTTGCCCGGAATGGGCTGCAGCCGGTCGCGCCAGCCGGGGCGGGCTACGCTATTACTTGACCGGAACCGGTGCGGGCAGAGCGCCGATGCATTGCATTCTAGTGATTGCCCGGCCCCTTCCAAAACGATATATTTTCCGTGTTCTTGTTAGAGAAACTCACATAAGACGAGGTCGGGGATGGCGCTGAAGGGAGCATGGGAGAGAGATTTGCCACGTGGCTGGCACCGCGAGCTGCCGCGCCTGCCGCCACTGACCGCGCTGCGCGCTTTCGAGGCGGCCGCCCGGCACGAAAGCTTTTCGCGCGCCGCCGCGGAGTTGTTCGTCACCCACGGCGCGGTCAGCCACCAGATCCGCGCACTGGAGGAGGAACTTGGCCAGCTGTTGTTCGAACGCAACGGCAAGCGCGTCAGCCTGACGCCCGGCGGCCGGGCCTACGCCGCGCGCGTACGCGAAGCGCTGCTGGAGATCGCCGACGCCACCCGTGTGCTGCAGGCAGGCAACCGCGACAAGCGCCTCACCATCAGCACCATGCCCTCCTTCGCCGCGCGCTGGCTCACACCGCGCATCGGCAGCTTTATCGAACGGCATCCCGAACTCGACGTGGAGTTGCTGTCATCCAACACCCTGGTGGATTTCGGACGCGAGGAAGTCGACATCGCACTGCGCATGGGCAGCGGCGACTATCCCGGCCTGTATGTGGAAAAACTGCTGGACGATGTGTTCTTCCCGGTCTGCAGCCCAGCCTTCAACGGCGGCAAGCTGCCGGCACGGCCGCAGGACATGAAGGGCATGCCGCTGCTGCGCGGCGAGGGCGACCCGTGGAAGCCATGGTTCGAGGCCGCCGGGCTCGACTGGCCGGAGCCGCGCAAGGGCCTGCTGCTGGAAGACTCCTCGCTGTTGCTGCAAGCGGCGGCGGCCGGCCAAGGCATCGCCCTGATCCGTTCCTCCCTGGCCTATAACGACCTGCTCTCCGGACGCGTGGTGCGGCTGTTCGACGTCGGCATCGCCTGCCCGTGGCTGCTCTACTTTGTCTGCTCGCCCGGCATGCTGGAAGCGCCCAAGGTCAAGGCCTTCCGCGCCTGGCTGCTGCCCGAGATGGAAGGCTTCCGCAGCATCCTGGCGCAGTGGGAGAGTTAGGCGTCTTCGCCGGGGACGGGAGCGGAAGGACCGGCAGCCTCGTCCGCAGCCGGCTCGCCGGCCTTGGGCGCAGCCATCGGCGCCGGCACCGAGCGCACCCGCCCGGCGCGCGGATGGGCCTTGTCGTAGACCTTGGCCAGATGCTGGAAGTCCAGCGCCGTATAGATCTGGGTGGTGGCAACGCTGGCATGGCCGAGCATTTCCTGCACCGCCCGCAAATCGCCCGAGGACTGCAGCACGTGGGTGGCAAAGGAATGCCGCAGCATGTGCGGGTGCACGTCGGCGGGCACGCCCGCACGGATCGCCTGCTGCTTGATGCGCAGCTGCACGGTGCGCATCGGCAGGCGCCGGCCACGCGCGTTCAGGAACAGCGCATGCGCGTCTTGCGGCAACGCGCCGGGGCGCAACAACTGCGCGCGCGCGCCGAGCCAGGCGCGCAGGGCGTCCATGGCCTTGCTGCCGACCGGCACGGTGCGGCGGCGCGCGCCCTTGCCGATCACCGTGACCTCGGCGCCGTCCATATCGATCCAGCCGGCGGAGCGGTAATCCCCGTCCTCGGTATAGCGATGGTCGAGCTGCACCAGCTCGGACAGGCGCAGGCCGCTGGAGTAGAACAACTCGTACACGGCCTGGTCGCGCAAGCCTTCGGCACCCTCGCCCGCGCTGTGCGAGACCAGCGCCACCGCATGCTCCACCGACAAGGCCTTGGGCAGCCGGTGCCCGGACCTGGGCGCGCGCACGCCGTCCACTGGATTGGCCTCGACACCCAGGCCATGGCGCGCGGCCCACAGGTAGAAGCCGCGCCACGCCGACAGCGTGCGGGCGATGCTGGTGCCGGCCAGGCCGCCGCCATGCAGCCGCGCGGCAAAGCCGCGGATATGCTGGGTCTGCAGCGAGAGCAGGGCGCAACCGGGCGCGTACCGGGCAGCGTGCGCCTGCAGCACCGACAGGTCGCGGCCGTAGCTGGAAAGGGTATGGTCGGCAAGCTTGCGGCTACTGGCCAGCCAGTCGAGGTAGCGCAGCACCAGGGGATCGGGCGTGGGCTTGGCGAGCGGCCCGGAAGAGACCGCCTCGCGCGCCGCGGGCTTCCGCGCCTTGGCCGCGGTCTTGCGCGCAGCGGGCTGCTTCGCGCCGGCCTTGCGTGGCCGCGCGGCCGGGCCGCCGGAGCCGGGCGGACGGGCGGCCGTCATGGCCGGGTCCGGATAGCGCGGTCGCGGCGCATGATCCGGCTTGCGTCCACTAGTCGCGCAGCCGGTTGAGCGCGGCGCCGGCCACTTCGCCGATCTGCGCCAGGTAGGCCGTGCCCATGCCCTCATGGAAACGCCGCACCTCGGGCGACCCCAGCACCAGCAGCCCGAAGGCCGCTCCGAGCGTGCCGGCGTCGCGCACAGGCACGCGCAGCGTCACCATGGCCAGCGAGGCAATATCGTCGCGCTCCAGCCAGGCTGCCGCCTCGAAGCCGCTGTTGACACCGCAGTACGGCGCGCGCAAGCCTTCGGCGAACAGGCGGACATCCTCGCTGACGCCCTGCGTGACTTCCATATGCGCGTAGCCCTCGGCCACATTCCACAGCTTGAGGGCCACGCCCGGCACGTCGAATACCTGCTGCAGCCCGTCCTGCACCGCGTAGGGCAACGCGTGCGAATCCACCTCGGCCAGCAGGCGCAGCTGCCAGGCATGCATGCGCTGCTGGGTGCGGTCGTTATCGTGCCCATGGCGGACCAGATCCGCCAGCTTCAGCTCCAGGCCCTTGTTCTTCTCGCGCAGGATTTCCATCTGGCGCTCCTGCAGCGACACCGCGCGGTGGCTGTGCGGGCTGGTGAGCTGCACCGCCGCCAGCAACTCGGCGTGGTCTTCGAAGAACTGGGGATTGGACTGCAGGTAGGAGGCAACTTCTTGGGGGTTCATTGGCTTCAACCGGGGATGTTTGGGGGGCAGTGTAGCAAAGGCTTGGGGTCGGGGTCGGGGTCGGGGTCCTCGGGGGCGTGTGCTGTCGTCTCGCGTTTTTAGGGACCTGATTTGGGACTGCAGGGCCTGAAGGCGGAGTGGTGTCAGGCTCTTGGGCACATGGAGGTGTCACTTTTCTTTACTCGTAAAGAAAAGTAACCAAAAGAAAGCGACCCCTTGCAGGGGGGCTGGCTTGTCGGGCTTGCCGGCTTTGCGGATTCGTGGTGGGCGCGTCAGTCCTGCCTGACTGCTGGCGCTACCGGCACGGACGGCATTGCCGCTGCAAATGGCGCTGGTTTCAGTATAGCGCCCCTGATGGCAATGGCCCGTGGTCGCTCACGCATCTGCCGTTACC